>NZ_PDDM01000010.1 GCF_002914585.1 Pseudanabaena sp. BC1403 | reverse complement strand
TCGTTTCTGATATCTCCCTCCTGTTTCTATCCTTGCTTTTTTCCTATTCTAATTATTTTGCGCTTCTTTTTGGGAGCGGAATGTGGGTTACATTGCTATATAAAATGAGAATTGCTGAAATGAGAAGATTTGTTCAGTTAAACTTATACACTGTTTGCTTATTTGAGTTTTTGTACTAGATTGCTAATACAAAGAAGTAGCTAGTTAAAGTACTTTGCTCCGCCATTAGCTTCTTCTTTTAAGCTTTTGAGTCAGACTTAAAGCTGAACTCCGTGCCATTGAGAATGCGCTCGATATTTGAACGATGTAACCAAATTACAAAGATGCATCCCACGGTTACAAAACTTGAATAAAAAATATTCCCTTGCAATATCCACATCAAGACTGGGGCAGCAGCGGCAGCAGCAATAGAGCTAATCGAAACTGTGCGCCAAATTGCCATAGTTGCAAGCCAAACGCTAAAAGCCGCGATCGCGACAATCCAATTCAACATAAACAAAACCCCCACACCCGTCGCTACTGACTTACCACCCTTAAACCCTAACCAAACAGGGCGACTGTGACCAATTAGGGCAAGCATCCCAGCTCCGATCACGAACAGCGATAAATTATCGGTAATTGGCGATTGAGTATACCCAAAAGTTGAAGCCAAGAGTGTTTGCAGGTAATTTGCTGATTGCATCATGTAAATTGCGATCGCGCCCTTAGCAAAATCGGTCACAAATACACTGATTCCTGCAAACTTGCCGACATTGCGCCATACATTCGTTGCTCCTGTCGAGCCTGAGCCAAGTTCACGAATGTCAATACCCGCCATCCGCCCTACCAAATAACCCGTAGGGAAAGATCCTAAAAGATAGGCGATCGCAAGCAAGAGATAGGGAAACCACATAAGCCATATTTCATAAACAATAGGGGTAGCGCTCGCGCTATTCCTATTGTCTAATATTGTGGCAATCAAGAAAATAGAGGAAGTGCTTTGCACTTCCTCTATTTTCTTGATTATTAAGATTTTGTTTAGTCAATCGAAATAGATTGCGGCCCGTCATTTTTGCTGTTACTGCTATTAGACGCGACCGTGCTCGGTGTCGCTCCTTGCTTTTCTAGCCAACCCTTTAAAGGATCTTGTTGGAGATCGAGCTTAAGAAAGCCCGAAACGAGTCCACCAAAAAATGCAACGGGTTGCCCTAAGAACTCATTGAGAATCGGTTTTAGCTCGTCCATAAAAATGCAGAAATATAATTAGAGTTATTTTTTACAGCCTTTTGCAAGCAAAAGATATTCAAGGAAGTTTTTAAAAGTGTTGCAAAGCAACACTTTTAAAAACTTCCTTGTTATTTATTGTATCGCTAAAACCTAGAAAATCCAGATTGCTATATCTCTTCAGCCTAATTTCTAACTAACGATTGATACAATTTCTAATCAAATCTAGCAATTTCTAACCATATCGTAGTTAAATCGATCAATGCACTCTGATAAATTTCTTGAGGAGTGGCAAATCTAGAGAAAATTTTCGATGACTACGCTAAACCGATCTACTCTTCGTCGCCTTAAAAAACTCAAGCATTCATCTGCGGTTTGGGAAGGTGATCGTCGAGCTTTACCAGCTAAGATCCGCCAACCGCAAGAATCTTCCAACATTATTCCTCTTCATGGTCATGATGAAGAGTCTAAGCCCCATTGCATTTTGTGGGTAGATGGTTCGATGGGGATGGTGCGTTCTATGGACGTAGTTGAATCAGCTGTAGGACAAGAAGCCTTTGTCCGCGCTTTGTTGCAAGCGATCGAACATCCCCAAAGTCCTGCCCAGCCAACCTTGCCTCATAAAATTTTGGTGTGCGATCGCGAACTCCAGTTTTATTTGCGCGGTGTTTTACAGGATTTAGGAATATCTGTTGAATATGTTGAACGCCTGCCATTAATTGACGAGATCTTCTCGCATATTTTGGAAAGTTTTACAGCAAATCCGCCCGTTGTCCCAGAAAGGTTTGCGGCGGCTTTACATAAACAATCCGAGCAGCTATGGCGAAATACACCTTGGAATATACTTTGGGATCATCAGGTAATTTCAATCAAACTTGATCGTTGGGATCTCGACACTCTTTATGCGATCGTCATGGGCAAAATGGGGTTAGAGCAGGGTGTAATTTTTTATCGCTCTGAAGAGTCGTTGGTAAAATTTCGACAACGTATTGTCTCAGGCAGCTCTGAAGATGAGATCGAAGAGACTTTTTTACATCAAGACTGTCTGTTCAATCTTTTTGAAACGCCTGAGTTGGAAATGGAAGATGACTTTCCCCCATTTCCATTTCGGGGCAAGGTTAGGGCATTACCTACAGCAACTACACCGATGAAGCCAATCTATGGCGCTTTGCATCCCCTTGAAGGTGGTAGACCGTATCTCTATGAGGAAGAGGCGATCGCATTAACAGTTGCCCTAGAAGCCCTAAATAACTTTTGGGAACAATACCATAAGCGCTTGAACTCCAATTTTGGTAAACTCTCAGGCACTTACACGATTTATGCGCCCAGTCTCGATAGCGACGTTGAAGAGGCGATTAAGGTTGTCGTTAAAACCATGCCCGATCTAGCTAATGAGTTACATCAGTTAGTCGAAGAGGATGACGATGATGACGATTCACCACTAATCAATGAAGATCTTTGGCCAGATAATGCCCTGATCCATATGATGACGATCCCTTGGGAGCAGGTGGATTTTTTACGCAATGTTGATATTCACCATCAGTTTTCTGAGGCAATTTCAGCGATCGCACCTACCAAAAAAGGGGAAGGTCTCCCAGGGCTGATGATCCAGACTTCACGCCCCAAAGCACTGGAATTAATCGATCAAATCAATAGTTTTGATGGTATCCAGTCTTTATGTTTCAATCCCGCCGAAGATATCTTTGGTAATGCTTGTCAGCTTGGCTTAATGGTGATGGGAAATGATGATTTACATCTATTTGGTGAATTTGATAAATCCACTCTCAATGCTGAACACCACAAGCGCTGGAAACAACGAGCCAAAAATACCAAGGGCAATATCTGTGTAATTATTGCGATGGGGATTACTGGTGCATCGCGTGGCAATCCAGCACCGCATCATATTTTGGGCTACTACGAAATCAAGCTCATCGACGATAAAGAACTTGGCTTAGGCAAGTTACGCGCCGAACCTGCCTTTGACTTTGAATTTTGATCCCTAAAATGAATATATTAGAAGGAGCGTGCTTCGCTCGCCCCTTCTAATAAAAAACCATATTAAAAGGTGCGTGTGAAGCACGCACCTTTTAATATGGTTTTTTATGTCTCAACAAATCATCTATCGCATCCTTGATGCCAACCTCGATCGCGCCCGTGAAGCTTTACGAACCATCGAAGAATGGTGTCGTTTTGGTTTGGAAGAGGTGAACTTGTGCGATCGCTGCAAGCAAATGCGTCAAGAACTCGCGCAATGGCACAGGATAGAGTTTCGCCGTGCCCGTAATACTCCTGACGATCCTGCAACGGGTTTAAGTCATGCTAATGAAGTTAGTCGTGCGGATGTCCAAGCAGTCATCAGAGCAAATATGGGGCGCTTGCAAGAGGCGCTAAGGGTTTTAGAAGAATATGGCAAAGTCGTCGATCCCAATTTTGGAGAGGCGATGAAACAAATGCGCTATCGGGTCTATACCCTCGAAAGTCAATTACTCAAACATGAGGAGAATAATATTGGTGAAATTCGCCGCCAAAAGTTGCAAGCGGCAAGTTTATATTTGGTAACCATGCCTGTCGATAATATAGCGTCAGTTGTGGAGTCAGCTTTGCAAGGCGGTGTGCAGATCGTGCAGTATCGACAAAAAGATGGTGAAGATGGAACTCGCTATGCGATCGCCCAACAACTTTGCGAAATTTGCCATAAATACGATGCTTTATTTCTAGTCAACGATCGCGTTGATATTGCGATCGCAGTGGGAGCCGATGGTATCCATGTAGGGCAAACAGATTTGCCAGTTTCCGCAGTGCGCCAGATCTTAAATGCAAATGGTGGCGATGCATCGCAATACATCATTGGACAGTCAACCACTAATCCTCATGAACTAGAAATTGCGCTGAATAATCAAGTGGATTATGTGGGTGTTGGTCCAGTCCATGCGACACCCACAAAGCCGAACAAAGCTGCTTCTGGTCATGAATATGTCAATTATGCTGCTGAGAATATCAAAATCCCTTGGTTTGCGATCGGTGGACTTGATGAACATAATTTAGAAGAGGCGATCGCAGCAGGTGCTAAGCGTGTAGCCGTAGTTCGCGCCTTAATGCAAGCTGAACATCCTGATCTTGTAGCGAAACAAATGCGATCGCATTTGTTTCGCAAATAAAAAAGTTGCAGCGCGAAGCGCTGCAACTTTTTTATTTTAACAACGAGGGTAAATACCCCGCCGCTCTGCGGCGTAAGATAAAAGAATGAGTGAGTACATACACAAAAGTCATAACGTAACGATATTGCTATACCACCTAGTATTTCCAGCAAAGTATAGAAAAGCCGTATTCGATGAGCAAGTCGATGAAATTTAGCGGGAAGTGTGTTTAGACATAGAGAAACGATATGAGATTAAATTTGTAGAAATAGGTGTGGATAAAGATCATGTACATTTTTTAGTGCAGTCAGTACCAACGTATAGTGTGACCAAACTAGTAACGATGATAAAGAGTCTGACAGCAAGGGAAGTTTTTAAGAGATGTCCTCAAGTAAAACAAAAGTTATGGGGAGGAGAGTTTTGGAGTGATGGATATTTTGCAAGTACGGTAGGAAGGCAGGGAGATGAAGATATGATAGCTAGTTACGTAAAGAATCAAGGAAAGGAATATCTCAAGTTGCACAGAGGGATGAGCAACTGAGTCTTTTTTGAGTCTGATACCCCGTCCGCTCGCGGCGGGGTAGTTCATTCGAGCTTCTTTATATCAGAAATATCTCTGATCATAATTGTAAATCCATCGCCTAACTTGACGACTATGACCTGATACCAGCCCTTAGGCTCTAAAGAGTAGTATACTTCTTCATCTAGATTCTCCCCAGTCTCAACAACATTAACTATCCGATCAAATAGTTGGCGGTTAAACTTTTCTAGAAATCGCCGCAGCACTAATTTCCCAATTAAATCTTCACGGCAGCGATCGAACATTCTCGATATCATCGGATTCAAGACTAAGCAACGAAAATCTATAATGTTGCCTGTAATCGGATCGCGAACTGCCTGCATCGCCGCAATACCATCGGATACACTATTTAAAACGCTAGTGACTAAAGCCCTCGATTGATACAACATTTCTTCAGTTTCTTTGTGCCTAGCGATTTCGTCCTGCAATAACCGTTTCTGGCGCTGAATTGTCAATTGGTTTTCGAGACGGACCAATACCTCCTCGCTCTGAAAAGGTTTGCAAATATAATCAACGCCTCCAGACCAAAAAGCTTTTACTTTATCAAAGACATCATCTAAAGAGCTGATAAAAATTACAGGAATATCTCGTAAATCAATATCCTCTTTGAGAGCTTGGCAGACTTGATATCCATCCATCTCTGGCATCTTGATATCTAAAAGAATCAGATCTGGCCGTTTTACCTTCGCAGTTTTAAGAGCCATCCGTCCACTAGTTACACTTCGGACACTATATCCAAGCGTAACTAGTAAGTCACTTAATAGTTGTAAATTTTCTGGGAGATCATCTACTAAGAGAATATTCCCCGTTAGTTCTAATGAATGGTTATAGCTCATTAATGTTGCCAATGTAATCAGAGCGCAAAGCGCTATTCAATATGCTTTGAGAGTAACGGTTCGGTGAGATCAATTAATTTCTCAAATTGGTAATTACGCGCCAATTTAGTTAGCGATCGCACTAAGAAAGTTTCGTTTTCTGGAATTTGCCCAATTAAGTTTATAACAATATTTTTATCAGCTTCAAGGGATGATCTATATAATTGCATAATCCAGCTATCTGGCATAACTTTTAAGTTTTCGGAATTTAGCAATATTTCTGAAGGAAAATCGGCTTCATGCTTATGATGCTGAATATTTTCGTAAATATACTTTACGCCAAGATGTTTGGCAAGAGTATCAAAAATTATTTGTTCTCTAAATGGCTTACGGATGAAGTCGTCACACCCTACTGAAAGCACGATCGCTTTTTCTTCTTCTAATACACTGGCGGTTAGGGCAATCACGGCTGTAGCGTTGCCTTTAACCGTGGACTTAATGTATTTTGTCGCTTCATAGCCATCCATGACTGGCATTCGCATATCCATCCAGATTAAGTGTGGTTCCCACTGATCCCAGATTACGATCGCCTCTTGTCCATTGCTAGCTTCTTGGACTTCAAAACCCATAGGAGTTAGTAACTTGACTAATAATTGGCAATTCACAGGTTTATCATCAACGACAAGGATTTTGTAATTGGGTTGATCGGGAGCAATGGCTAAGGCTCGTCTTTTTTCAGTAGGGTCGCTCACTAATTCTTTACCTTGTTGGGCGTGAATCTGAAATTGGAAAGTTGAGCCTTTGCCAAGTTCGCTAGTGACTGAGATCTCACCACCCATCAACTGCACAAACCTACGGCTAATTGCTAAGCCTAAACCTGTACCTTCTTGCTTTTCGCGTCCAGCCTGAGCCTGAGAAAAAGATACGAATAATTCAGATAATTCTTCAGCTGCAATACCAACTCCTGTATCACTAACACTGAAATTGAGAATGAGTTTTGGATTTGATGGATCTTGAATATCTTTGGATTCGTTAATTGGCGTATTGACATTCGTTACATGAATCAAAACCGATCCATGTTTAGTGAATTTAAGCGCATTGCCAATCAAGTTGATTAGAACTTGACGCAATTTAATTTCATCAGTGTAAATACAATGCGGTACATTGGAATCGCACTCGAAGAAAAGATTTAGCCCCGCATTTATTGCGCGAAGATGAAACATATCTTCAATATCATCCAACAAATGCTTGAGATCGAAAGTTTGTAGATTTAAAGTAGTCTTGCCTGCTTCGATTTTTGACAAGTCAAGAATATTATTGATAAGAGTTAATAAGTAATCCCCACTTCGATTAATAATACTGGCACTTTCATAATGCTCAGTTGCTAAATTCTTCGCTCTCATCATCATCTGCGAAAATCCAAGCACTGCATTTAGTGGCGATCGCAGTTCATGACTCATGTTAGCAATGAAAGCACTTTTAGCTTGATTGGCGGATTCCGCTTTAGAGGCTAGTTCTAGCGCATTGGCTTCACTTTGACGCAGAGCACTAGTGCGCTCAAGCACCCTTTGCTCTAGATCGGCATTAGCTCTTTGTAAATTCAAGTTTGCTATACGGTTTTCTTCCACAATGGCAATAGTGATCATTGTCGTCAACGCGATCACGCCCATAAAGATTTGCAGTAATGACAGCGAATCTCCCTTGCCTATAGCTTTATAAAAAACTCCAAACTTAGATGCTGTTGCTATAGAGGCTGTCATGCTAACAATCATGATCAGCAAGGTAGTTATCTTTGCCCCAAAACGAAAAGCTGACCAGAGCAATGGCGGTAATAGCAAATATTCTATAGGTTGGCTTTCATAAAAAGAGAAATAGGCAACTAAGATTAAACTACTTATAGCAATAACTACTTCCCAATTCAGCCAAGATTTGATCTTATTGTCTCGATGCGATCGCAGCCATGTTAGGACTATAGACGCAAAAATCAATACCCCGATCGAATCGCCAATCCACCATGGCAAGAAATAATCTTTTAGGAAATCCCCCTCATATCGTTTAGTGAGAATATATATGCCAGTACCAGTAATGGTTTGGAAGATGGTTCCACTAAATAGGGAACAAAGAGAAAACACAACTACATGACGAACTTGATGGAAGGGGTAAGTTGTGCGCGTAAATCTTAAAATCAGTGAAACGGTGATCAATGTGCCAATGGTGGAGCCAATACTTGCTCCTAATGCTGGAATTAAAACTGTTAACCAGTTTTTATGAAGGTTAAAAAATAGGATGCCTAAAAAAACACCTAACCATCGTGAGCGTCCAAACGCCAAAAGTAACCCCACATTAAACCCTGCTCCTGGCCAGACAGGAGAAGGACCATAGAGTCTAGGGATAGTATTAGCAATTATCCAAGAGGATCCAAAATAGGCGATCGCGATGCCGATCACCTCAATCCAATAGCGAGGATTATTAAGTTCTATCCCCAAAAGAGGCAGCTTCCACCTTGAGCTATTAGGTGCTGTTTGGGTTGATGGGGGGTTATTAGTCAAGGCTATTTTTTGGGTGAAGCTATTTGTTTGTTCGCTCGTAAAGCTTGGGGAATCCTTAAAATGGCGTTGCTATTTTAAGGATTATTTTTATGCTCAAATACATTTTGCGAAAGCTATAACAAATATAGCGGATAGACACTTAGTGGCAAGTTTTATAAACACATAAAATCGAAACAAATACTGAATATTAAGTAAGATATTGCGATTTCGGATATGAGTGATGCATGAATTACATAATAATACCAAAACACAAAATAGCTACGCTATTTTGTGTTTTTAAAACCCATGATTGGTTTGAATTTCGATTCACAAAAGTGTGTCGATACTTTTGTGAATTGCTATAGCTATCGCCAAGTGTACTAGAACATAAAACCCAAGAATTGATTTGCGGCGCGAAGCGCCGCAAATCAATTCTTGGGTTTTAATTTGTCCTAAGACAAGTGACTGCAACTATAAACTACAGAGTTTTTTAAATGAGTTTGTCGCTGGCAGGCAATACCCACTGTCCCTACATCTATATTTTCAGGTAAGCGCAATCCCCCATAGTTGCCCTGCACAGTTAACAGCAAAAGATTCCACGTAATACCAAAACACAAAATGGCTACGCCATTTTGCGCTTTTAAAACCCTTACGGGGTTGTGTTTTTAATTCACAGAAGTGTTGTCACACTTTTGTGAATTGGCATAACATTAGTGATAGACAATCTATAAACGCTCGGCAAGTTCTAGCCAACGCTCAGTAGATTTATCGATCGCCACAGTTAATTCTGCTAAACGATCGGAAAGTTTCTGTAATTCCGTATGACCAGTAGGCGCATTGTGATAGAGCTTCTTCTCGGTCTGGGTCTTTTCTGCTTCCAGTTTGGGGATTTTTGCTTCTAGTTCCTCATACTCGCGTTTTTCTTTGTAAGAGAGTTGTGAAAGTTTTTTTGGTTCAGTTTGGGGTTTAGAAGTTGCAGTCACAGATTGTGTAACGTTACTTGATTTCTGGTCTTTACCAACTTTATTTGCTTGCAATTTTGCGCTATTAGATTCTTTCTCAGCTTCGTCTTTTTTATATTCTAAATAAATAGAATAATTCCCAGGATATAAGCGAACTTCACCTTCTGGCTCAAAAGAAAATACCATTTCGACCGTGCGATCAAGAAAATAGCGATCGTGGGATACGACAATTACACAGCCATTAAAGTCTTCAAGATATTCTTCTAATACAGCGAGAGTCTGCACATCGAGGTCATTAGTCGGTTCATCGAGGATCAAGACATTCGGAGCCGCCATCAAGACCTTAAGGAGAAATAAGCGCCGCTTTTCGCCGCCAGAAAGTTTATTGATCGGAGCATATTGCGTATTACCAGGGAAGAGGAACCGCTCTAACATTTGCGAAGCAGTAATGATGCTCCCATCCGATGTCTTGACTAGTTCAGAGACATCTTTGAGATAGTCAATCACGCGCTGATTACCATGTTCAGCCAGATCGTCAGAATGTTGATCGAAATAGCCGAAATGGATCGTCGTACCAATTTCTACAGTGCCTGCATCGGGCTGCAACTTGCCGATGATCATGTTCATCAGCGTGGATTTGCCTGCGCCATTGCTGCCAATAATGCCGATGCGATCTTCAGGCGTGAAGTTATAGGAAAAATCTTTGATCAGGGTGCGATCGCCATAGGATTTGCAAATGCGATCCAGTTCCACAACCTTTTTGCCAATGCGCCGCCCTGCGGTAGTGATATCGACCTTAGCATTGGCTTGTTTAAATTCCATTGCTTGCAAATCATGAGCGCGATCGATACGAGCTTTTTGTTTGGTACTACGAGCCTTTGGCCCTTTTTTTAGCCATTCCAATTCCCGCCGCAATAGTCCCGCATGTTTGCGTTGTGTACTCTGTGCCGAGTCTTCCGCTTCAGCTTTTTTCTCTAAATAATAGGAATAGTTGCCTGAATAGGAATACAGATCGCCGCGATCAATTTCAATAATGCGATTGGTAACACGATCTAGAAAATAGCGATCGTGAGTAATCAGCAATAATGCGCCACGATAGCGATTGAGATAGCTCTGTAACCATTCCACCGAGAGCGCGTCAAGATGGTTAGTCGGCTCATCCATCAGAAGAACGTCAGGAGCAGAGAGTAATGCTGAGGCGATCGCAATCCGTTTGCGATATCCACCCGAAAGACTGCCAATTTTCGCTTCGAGATCGTCAATTCCTAATTTAGTCAAGACAATTTTGGCATTGGTCTCCAAATCCCAAGCACCAGTCTGATCCATTCGTTCTGATACTCGTGATAACTGCTCTAGCAAGCGATCTTGATCCCCATGTCCATGAGTTAGCTTATCGGAAATTTCTTCGTATTCCTTGACTAGAGCCATCTGTTCGCCACTATCGGCAAATACTTGTTCTAAGACCGTATTTTCTTCGTTTAAATCAGGTTGCTGCGGTAAATAGATAATTTTGGCGCTGGAATTTACCCAAAGCTCGCCGCCATCGCTATGCTCTAACCCTGCAATCATTTTGAGTAATGTGGATTTTCCTGACCCATTTGTGCCGATTAAACCCACTTTGTCGCCTTCATCAAGGCTAAAGCTAGCATCCTTGAGGATTTCCTTGATGCCAAAATCTTTGCGGAGCGATCGCAGTGTAAAAAGTGCCATGCCTGATCTATTTATGAGCTGAGAATTGAACTTAAGTCGCTAGGCAAAATTAAATATAAAACCCCAAAATCTTTACCGCCCGTGTAGTGGGCGGTAAAGATTTTGGTTTTGAGTTTTTAATTTTGTTGAGTTACTTATAGTTTAGTTTAGCTTTATTTTCTGCGACCCCAGAAAAGCATCAATAAAACACACCCTGTCAGCAATCCGTAAATCGCGCCAACAACAAGTGTTAAAAAATATCCCAGTTTGGTGATCAACAAACTACCCACCATTACACCCACATACCAGCTCGCCGTAGTCCCCACAATCCACCAGCCTGATTGTTTAAAATACTGTTTAATTAGCATCCATTGCACAAATCCAGTTGAAAATCCCCGTAAACAAGCATATATCATCAATAAATCAACTGCATCGCCATAGGTGACAGCCAACTGAAAGCTTGCCCAAGAACTTAGCGAGCCGCCCACAGCACCACCCACTAAAGTTGTCCACAACCATCCAACACCCCGAATATATTGCCTGATCACTAACCACTGGGATACTGCGATCGCGAGGCTCATCACTGCAAAACTTAAAAACACCCCAAAATCACCAGTTATGAAGTCTGTGACAGAGGCGCTAATTTTGCCACCCCCCGCGTAACTCAGTGATGTGGCTATAATCCACAAGGGCAGAAAGCTCCAGTGAAGTTTTTTGATGGTTATCTCTTTTAACCTAAACTTGTTTAACAAGGATTTGAGCCTGATATTTGAGCTTGCTAAATGAGAAGACTATACTTTTTGCTGCCAGGAACTACAAATAAATTTGCTTGCGGCGGGTTGTGGGCAGAGCTAAAAACCTTGGAATTAGTCAAAAAAGTTTGTGCTGCGGAAGTCGTCACCTATCGCCAGCGCGAAAAAGAGCATCTTTGGCTGGATGATTTATTGGATTCAGATGATACGTTTCGAGCTTTAGATGATGCAATTTTTGTGATGAGCTGGGGATTTGATGTTGTTAAACTTGCGCCAAAGTTAAAGCGTTTGAATGCGATTTATCACGCCCATAGCGCAGGTTATGACTTTAATTTACCAGCGAGCGTGCCGATTATTACGGTTAGTCGAAATACTCTCGGCTATTGGGGACAGCGATCGCCACATTCGTTAATTTATTATTTGCCAAACGAGATCTCCAGTAAGTTTCAAAATCAAGAAAATAGTCATTGGAGCGATCGCGATATTGATGTGCTGGTGCAGGCACGAAAATCCTCAAGTTATTTGATGAACCAATTAATTCCTGCTTTGCAAAAGCAATGTCGAGTAGAAGTAATTGATCATTATGTTGAAGATCTGGAAGGATTATTTAATCGTGCGAAGGTTTATCTCTACGACTCAGCAGAATATTGGGCTGTGCAGAATGTAACCGAAGGATTCGGCTTGCAGCCAATGGAAGCTCTGGCTTGTGGCTGTCAAGTTTTTTCTAGTGTCAATCATGGCTTATCTGATTATTTAGATCCTGCTTTCAACTGTTACAAGATTGCAGGATACTCACTAGAGTTTGATATGCATCGCATTCTTAGGGTAATTCAAACCAATCAAAAATTGTCTTTATCGCCAACTGTATTAGATGAATATCGTGCTGAAAATATCCTGATGCGGCTACAGGTAATTCTTGAAGAGCTAAACGAATTTTTTGATCACAAGCAGTTATATCAAAGCAATATTCCCGAATTAGATTATTGGCAAGTGCTGAAACTGCGATCGCTAAGAATATGGACAAAGATACTTAAACGTTTGCAGCCATAACAATGTAAGTTTTGCAAAGCCCAAAAGATAAGTGGCGGTGCTTCGCACCGCCACTTATCTTTTGGGCTTTATGTTTTTCATAAAAAATAGGGTTGCTATGCAACCCTATTTTTTATGAAACTAGTCCTGTCATCGGTGAACTGGCACTCGCATATGCTTTTACAGGAATCCTTCCTGATAGATAGGCGGCGCGACCTGCTTCAGTTGCCATGCCCATCGCTCGTCCCATTGCTACTGGGTTATTCGCACAAGCGATCGCAGTATTGACCAATAAGGCTGATGCGCCCATTTCCATCGCCGCTGATGCTTCGCTCGGAACTCCGATACCAGCATCGACCACGACGGGAATCTGGGATTCTTCGATGATGATCGCGATATTTGCGGCATTGTTAATACCTTGCCCTGAACCAATTGGCGATCCGAGAGGCATTACGGTTACACAACCAATTTCTTCGAGAGTTTTTGCCAAGCGGGGATCGGCGTTGATATAGGGTAAAACTGCAAAACCTTCTTTAACTAACTGTTCCGCAGCTTTACAAGTACCAAGGGGATCGGGGAGTAAATATTTGAGATCAGGGATTACTTCAAGCTTGACAAAATTATTATCTTCCTGACCCAAAATC
The DNA here is from genome assembly GCF_002914585.1 of Pseudanabaena sp. BC1403. Taxonomy (NCBI): domain Bacteria; kingdom Bacillati; phylum Cyanobacteriota; class Cyanophyceae; order Pseudanabaenales; family Pseudanabaenaceae; genus Pseudanabaena; species Pseudanabaena sp. BC1403. Next base: position 153,696 of record NZ_PDDM01000010.1, on the reverse strand, counting down.
TTTGCCATCTCGCGCCCCAGTCGTGCCACACGCACAGCCTCCTCCGCAGTCTGACAGCCAGCAGTATTCGGCAAAAGCCAATATTTGCTCCAATCGATAGCTTCAGCAAGTCCTTCGTGGCCTGCCGCATTAGTTTGCACACGGCGCACCGCCACAGTCACAATCTCGCAGCCACTGGCAATGATCGCCTGACGCATTACCTCGAAGTTGGCATATTTTCCTGAGCCAGTCATTAAGCGAGATCGGAACTTACGCCCTGCAATTTCGAGCAGATCATCTGATGGTTCAGTAATATCAGGGTTTAAGCTATTTATCGTGAAAATTGGGTTAAAAGAAGGTGAAGAGGCGATCATATCAAGGGATTAAAAGGTTATTGGCAAATTTTTGGTAATAAATCTGCTGACGCAGATTTATTACCATGCTAATCAATTTCAAGGATATACATTAGTTTGCGGTTTGAAGGCGCAATTTTTTATTAAGATACTTAGGATACTTAAGTGTCTTCTGTGATATTCCAAATTTTCCATAGTATTCAATAGCAAGTAGCAATTTAGTTTCATGGCTAACCTCAAATCCATCCGCGATCGCATCGGCACTGTTAAGAATACTCGCAAGATAACTGAAGCAATGCGTCTCGTCGCAGCCGCAAAGGTCAGACGCGCTCAGCAGCAAGTTTTGTCAACTCGTCCTTTTGCCGATCGCCTCGCTCAAGTCCTATATCGTCTCCAGCAACGCATCTCCTTTGAGGATGTCAGTCTGCCTTTACTCGAAAAACGTCCTGTTAAAACCGTTGGTCTTCTGGTGATTTCAGGCGATCGCGGCCTTTGTGGTGGCTATAACTCAACCATTATTCGCCGCGCTGAAGCCCGTGCTAAAGAGCTAAAAGCACAAGGTCTTAATTACACCTTTATTTTGGTCGGTCGTAAGGCGGCGCAATACTTTGCCCGTCGTGAGGAACCGATCGCCGCTAAGTTCGTTAGCTTAAACCAAATTCCTAATGCGGCCGAAGCTAATGCGATCGGTGATGAAATTACCTCAGCATTTTTGGGCGGTGTGATTGATCGCGTAGAGTTGATCTATACCCGTTTTGTATCCCTGATTAGCTCTCGTCCTGTTCTCCAAACTCTATTGCCCCTTGAGCCTCAAGGACTAGAGCCTCAAGACGATGAAATTTTCCGCCTAATTACTCGTGGTGGCAAATTCCAAGTCGAGCGCGAAAAAAGGGAAATTACCGTCAAGGAATTGCCGAAGGAATTGCTCTTTGAACAAAATCCTGAACAAATCCTTGATGCTTTGTTACCTCTGTATCTGAGCAATCAAATCCTGCGTGCTTTGCAAGAATCCGTAGCGAGCGAACTTGCCGCACGGATGACCGCAATGAACAATGCGACTGAAAATGCAGGCGACCTAATTAAGTCCCTGACTTTGCAGTACAACAAAGCCCGTCAAGCCGCGATTACTCAAGAAATTCTAGAAGTAGTTGGTGGCGCAGCCGCTCTAACTTAAACATAAAGAGGGCGGCGCTATGCGCCGCCCTCTTTATGTTTAAGTTTATTTGTGAGACAGCCCGATCGCTTGTTGAATATTATCTAAGCCATGCGCTTCTAGCTTGGCAACCAAACCTTGCAAGATCTTCTTGACGATCATTGGCCCCTCATAAATTAAGCCCGTATAAACCTGCACGATCGCTGCACCCGCCGTAATCTTTTGCCACGCATCTTCTGCCGTGAAAATGCCGCCCACACCGATGATTGGTAAACTTCCTTGCGTGGTTTGCCAGATTAGATTGATTACTTGTAAAGAGCGATCGCGTACAGGTTGACCACTAATTCCACCTGCTTCCTCGGTGACAGGTTTACCAGTAATAGACAAATGCGTAGTCGTTAAGTTTTGCCGTGAAATCGTCGTGTTTGTCGCGATAATTCCTGCTACGCCATAGGCTTGACTCGCTTTGACGACTTCCACAATGTCAGCATCATTTAAGTCTGGGGCAATTTTTACTAAAATCGGTTTGTTAGCTGTATTAATCGGATTTAATTCAGCGAGGATCGCGCATAGCTGATCAGTAGCTTGCAGATCGCGCAAATTGGGCGTATTCGGGGAACTGACATTGACTACGAAATAATCACCAAAATCGTACAGTGATCGCAAACTCTCGGCATAGTCTAGTTTTGCGTCGGCTATCTCCGTGATTTTGGATTTGCCAAGATTAATGCCAAGGGGAATACTCAGTTTATGGGTTTGCAAATAATTTTTGAGATCAGTCGCCGTTGCTGCTGCACCGCGATTATTGAACCCCATCCGATTTAAAACTGCGCGATCGCTGGGCAGTCGAAACAAACGTGGCTGTGGATTGCCAGACTGAGCATGGGCGGTAATTGTCCCCACTTCTGCAAATCCAAATCCCAGATGTTCCCATGCGCCAATCGCTTCCGCATTTTTATCAAAACCTGCTGCTAAGCCGACGGGATTCTCAAACTTGAGGTTCCAAAGGGTTTGTGATAGACGCGAATCGCTATAGTAAAAGGTGGACTTAGCGATCGCTTGTAGTGTTGGTGACTCACTAATGCGACGACAAGTAGCGATCGCGAAATGATGAGCAGCTTCAGGATCGAGTGAAAATAACAGGGGGCGCACCCCATATTGGTAGGCAACACTTAACATAGGTTTAGTTTATTAGGCTCTCTTACTAAGTAACGCAGCGTAATTAAATACAAAACCTCAAGATCTGTACCGCCTGCTAATCGGGCAGTACAGATCTTGATTTTGGGCTTTTAATTACGCTGCGCTACTTAAAGTACGACAGCCCGAAATCAGGAATTTAAGGAGTACATTTCCCAATGATATGGCAACTACTGACAGCACCCCTTGACGGATTAGTCTGGATCGCTGAACAAATCGAAGAAAGGGCAACTACTGAGTTAGAAAAAACTGAAAATCTTCAAAAAAGGCTCACTACTTTGCAACTAAAGTTTGATCTTGGTGATATTAGCGAGGAAGATTTTACAGCGCAAGAACAAGAGATTTTAGAAGCAATGGAAGCAGAAATGGATGAAAACAATGAATAAGATATAGTGCTGTGAGCTATATCTTATTCCCTTCCCAGTGAATAATAATTATTGGCGTGCAGCTTTGCCACAAGCCAATAATTATTCATTCTATAATACCAATTCACAAAAGTGTGACAACACTTCTGTGAATTAAAAACCAAACCCTGTAAGGGTTTTAAAAACAAAAGTGGCTGCGCCACTTTGTGTTTTGGTATAACACCTATTCTTCGGGCGGGAAAGGTTTATTTATTAAAAAATGGTGAAAACTTAATGGAAGTCAGTGAGCTAATCAATAGCTACTATGTGGGTCGTCGCAACTTTGCGGGAGTAAATCTCAGCAGAACTGATATGAATGGTATTGACCTCAGTCATGCCGACCTAAGTGGTGCAAATCTAAGTGAATCCAGTCTCTATGGTGCAAATTTAAGCAACGCCAAGCTAAATGGGGCAGACTTTAATGGTGCTAAGCTCTATCGAGCCAATCTCGTCAACGCCAATTTTAGTGGTGCTGATTTAGGAGAAGCTGATCTTAGCGAAGCTAATCTTAGTGATGCCAGACTTTATGGGGTGAATTTATATGGAGCAATTCTTAACAAAGCAAAATTGCCCCGAGCCAAACTTACAGGTGCAAATATGGGCAAAACAAAGTTAAATCGTGCCGATCTGAGTGAGGCGATTCTCAGGGATGCAAGATTATTTGGTGCGAGTCTCAATGAAGCCATGTTGCAACGGGCTGATCTCAGTCGGGCGAGTCTCAATGGTGCAAATCTGAACAAAGCGATGCTCTCTGAGGTTGATCTGACATTTGCAAGTTTGTATGGAGCAAGTCTCTGTGATGCTGATTTGAGTGAAGCTGACCTAACGAGTGCTAATCTCCAAGGCTCTGATCTTAGTCGCGTGAATTTCTATAAAGCGAACTTAAGTAAATCAAAAATGTCTGACACTGTTACTGATGGAATGATGACGCAAGAGGCAAATTTGTCAGGCATTATCTGGTCATAAGATCTAGACAAACACATTCATGTTTGTCTAGATTATTTATTGCCGTAGGCTTGCCATGCCAAACTGACCAGAGAATTGAATATGGCTGCCGCCGCGATCGCATTGCCTTTACGCCCATCGACGCGAATATGGGGAATTAACGAATCATTTAAGCGAGACTTGATAACATCAGTATCAATAAACCCAGCAGGAGTACCAATCACCAGCGCAGGCTTGACATCTTCCATCTCGATCAAATCCACCAAAGTTGCCAATGCTGTTTGAGACTCGCCGATCACAAAAATTGCTTCAGGATAACGTTTTGCTAGGGTCTCAATCCCCCAAGCCGCTTGCGTTTTACCTTTCTGGGGACGAGTGATTGCTTCTACACCGCAATAAATGGGATTCGCAAAAGTGTCGCAGATTTTCGGAAAGATTGCCGCTTGTACAGTTGGCACATCGACGATAATTGTGGTGCGCGTAGCGAGGGCAGTTGCTCCTGCTTGTAATGAGTGTTCAGAGAACCTGACAAGGTTTTTATACTCAAAATCTGCGGTTGCATAAATTACTTGGCGCACAATTTCATATTCGGCTGGTGAAAGTGAGTGTTCACCAATCTCGTTGTCGATTATTGCTAGGCTTTGTGCGTCCGTAATATGCCATTCCATAAAATTATGCGATTACCGTAGTTTAGTCATATAGCATTCAGCTATGACCGTACCATATTTTCGAGAACGTCGCGATTTTTGCCCCCAATAGCAGCAATTCTCATTATGAAACTGATTTTGGTGTGTCCAGCACCGAAGGCGCTGGACACACCAAAATCAGTTGTTTGAAAGCCCGCCAGCGGCGGGCTTTCAAACAACTGATTTTTATAATGAGAATTGCTGCCCCAATGGTGTGAGGTGGCGCTTCGCGCCGCCCCACACTATTACTCTGGGACATATGCATTTTGCCTAACACAATTTCGACCTTCGGCTTTGGCGAGATATAGAGCACGATCAGCTGATTTGATTAAATGAATCATTTCAAACCCATGAGTTGGCAAAAGTGTTGCAACCCCACAACTAATCGTCACATGATTGGCAACTTTAGAGAAAGCATGTGGCAATTGTAGCGATCGCACAATTTCTGTAGCCCTAATCGCCACATTCAGCGCTCCTTCGGCATCGGTATTCGGCAAAATAATTGCAAATTCTTCCCCACCGTAGCGAGCTACCAAATCTGCAGGACGATTGGTGGATTTACTAATTGCTTGGGCGATTTCCTGTAAGCAGCGATCGCCCTCCTGATGTCCGTAATTATCGTTATAGTTTTTAAAAAAGTCGATATCGCATAACACCAATGAAAGCGGGATTTGTTCTCTTTGCGATCGCTTACATTCTTGTTCCAGATATTCATCTAGGCAGCGACGATTAGCTACTTGAGTCAAGCCATCAATGGAGACCAATCTTCTTAATTCTTGGACAACAACTGCTAATTGTTGATTGGCAGATTCAAGCTGCTGATGCAGATTAGCTTGTTCGAGCAAACGGCGAACCCTTTGGCGCAAGACAGCCCAGTGAATTGGCTTAGTTACATAGTCCGAAGCCCCCACCTCGTAGGCGCGATCTACGGACTCCCGATCTTCAAGGGCGGTAATAATTAATATTGGAGTATGATCACCATTAGGCAATTTTTGAATCTGAGAACAACATTCAAATCCATCCAAAACTGGCATCATTGCATCCAGTAAAATTATATCTGGTTGACATTCTTGATAAATTTTTAAAGCCTCCATGCCATCATTCGCCTCAACCACACGATAATTTTCGCGTTCCAAATAACGCACCAAAATTTTTCGCATAAACGAGTCATCATCTACAATTAAAACTAATGGAGGTTTAGATGATGACTCACTAATATTTATGTTTTGGCTTATTGTTAGACTTGGATGCTTATTGCGATCGCTACTATCATCGATTGTCATTACATGGTTGACGGTGAAATTGACATTAACAGATATGCGTCTACCTGAATCTCTTAGTGATATTTTTCATGTTCTAATTCAGATTTAACATTTGTATATTCATCAGTAATTTTATTGATTTTGATATCTAATTCCTCATATTTGTGATTGCGCAGATTTGTTTCCAATTCACGGCATAGAGTTGCTAGATCTTTAGCACCAATTACACTACTGCTAGATTTTAAGGTATGAACAGCCAGCAACATCACCTCAAAATTTTTCTGCGCAAAACTAGTATATAACTCTTGGAGGAGGGATTGTGAATTATCTAAATAACTGTCGATTAGTTCTATCAAAAATTCTGGATCTTCGCCACCGATGTCTACGGCCGCTTCAAGAAGCGTAGACATGTTTATTGAAGCTATGGTCATAGGGTCACTTGACTTAACTGATGGGCATTCTGCTAACACCCGCACAAGTTCCGAGTTATTGATTGGTTTGCTAAGATAGTCATCCATACCTGCCGCTAGACAGATCTCGCGATCGCCTTGCATGGCATTGGCGGTCATTGCCACAATCCTTGGTTTAGATATGATTTTACCATTTTGACAATTTTGTTCGATCGCTCGAGTAGTTTCAAGCCCATCCATCTCTGGCATTTGCATATCCATAAACACCAAGTCATAAGATTGCTGTGAAAGCGCAGATATTACCTCTAACCCATTAGTCGCCACATCCGCCTGATAGCCCATACGTTGCAAAATATGTATAGCAACTTTTTGATTAATAACATTGTCCTCAGCTAGCAAAATCCGCAGTGGATGATTCTTTGCCATGTGGGGATCAAATACAAAACTTGGCTTTTGTAAACCTGTATAAATTCGAGACGTATTTGACTTATTTGCTAATCCCTTATTTGTTAAACCCTGAGAGATATTTTGACTGATTGATTGTGGCGATCGCGGCGAGGTCGGTGAAGTACTGATGGTCGAAGGCTGTCCGCAAACATTTACGGGAGCCGTAATCGTAAAGTAAAAGGTAGAACCTTCCTGAACATTGCTGTCTACCCACATTGTGCCGCCCATGATTTCACATAGACGCTTACTGATCGCCAGTCCTAGTCCAGTACCACCATATTGCCTTGTAGTTGAGGCATCAACTTGGCTAAAAGGGTGAAACAATCTATGCAAGCGATCGCTAGGAATACCAATCCCCGTATCCTTAACAGCAAATTGTAAAGTTCTTAATAACTGCGTTTCTTCATGATGATCACTGAGTTTGCAGCGTAAATAATGTGAAATGAGTATTTGTGTAATCGAAATATTCACAGAACCACGACTAGTAAATTTGATCGCATTACCAATCAAATTTGCCAAAATCTGTCTTAAACGAGCCATATCACCGATTACAATCAAATCCACATCAGGATGAATTAAATAATCAAGTTCAATATTCTTGTCAAATGCCTGAGATGATAGCAACTCAATGGTATCTTCCAAACAAGTTCGCAAATCAAAGGTTTGCTCTTCTAATTCCAGATGCCCTGATTCAATTTTAGAAAAATCTAAAATATCATTGATGATCGTTAGTAATGTACTACCCGCATTGCGAGCAATCTCCACAAATTCACGTTGTTCTTTAGTTAAATTTGTGTCGAGTAAGACCCCCGTCATCCCAATCACTGCATTCATGGGAGTACGAATTTCATGACTCATTGTTGCTAAGAAATCACTTTTTGAGCGATTGGCAGTTTCTGCAATAATTCGGGCTTCTTCTAATTCCGCATTTTGTTTGAGTAGTTGTTCCCGTTGACGGGTTTCTTGAATGAGTAAATTTGCCTGCGATAGAGCTATACTGACTTGATTTGCCACAGCTTCTATCAACTCTTTTTCTTCAATTGTCCATTCGTGAAAGCTATTACAATGGTGCAATAAAATAATGCCATTGGTCAATCCATGAGATGAAGTGCGGATGACTAATAGAGATCGCAGTTGCATCCGATAGAACAATTCCCCAAACTCACCCAAGTCTTGCTCTGCATAAACATTGGTGATTGCGATCGACTGATCTTGATTAGATACTCTTTGCCCAAAAGCACTATTTAAGAACGGTAATTCAATATCTTTTACAGAAAAAATTTTGTCAGCTAAGTGCTCTGACATTAGAGAAATTTGAGATTGTAAAACTGAGCTTTGATCTTCATAGTCTATTTTATAAATGAGGCAACGGCTGGCGCGAAAAGCTAGCTGGATTTGATGAGCGGCTTTTTGAAAAATGCTATTAACATCAAGACTTTGACGAATTTCATCAGTAATTCGATTAAGTAATACTGTGAGCCGCATTTGCCTTTTTAATTCTTTCTCTGCTTCTTTCCGTGACGTGATATCAGTTTGGATACCGATAAAATTAGTCAACTTACCCATTTCGTCAAATATAGGAGAAATATTTAATTCATTCCAAAATAAAGAGCCATCTTTGCGATAGTTCCTGATCACAACACTGCAAGATTCTCCTTTATTAATTGCATTCCTAAGAATGTTTTTCTCAGGTTGGAATACGTCAGTTCCTTGCAAGAAGCGACAATTTTTGCCGATTACTTCACTAGCTTTATAGCCTGTGATTTTTTCAAACGCAGAATTTACATAGACAACTGTATTGTTGGGGCGGAGGCAATCTGTGATCACGATTCCACTTTGGCTAGAGGCGATCGCCCGTTCTTGTAGTCGTAGAGTTTCTTCAAATTTTTTGATTTTTGAAATATCATTGGCAATCGCTAAAAATCCTGAAACCTGATTTTTTTCATTCCGCAATGCTGAAATGGATAGCATTACAGGAAATCTTGATCCATCTTTACGAATATATGTCCACGCGCTTTCTTCTGTACCTCCCAATTTCACCTTGGCGATAAGCACCTCAAATCCCACGGAAATTATCTGTCCTAACTCTTCAGATAAGGCAATCGCCCGTTGTTGAACTTCTAAAGAATCATGCAAGCGTTCAGGAGTACAATTCCCAATCATCTCAGATGCTGAATAACCAAGCCAACGCTCAGCCGTTGCATTAAAAGCACAAATCACTCCATCAACATTTGTCGCGATAATTGAGTAATTAGCACTGTCTAAAATCGCTTGGTGCAGGCTGAGAGAATCATTGCCAACATCTTTTGTTTTTTTCTCTTTCCCTTTATTTGCAGGATTTCCGAGTTTTTTGGAGTGGTCTGGCAAATCGCCATTAGTAAATGTAGGCATAATTTAAGAAGACTTCAGATGCGTAATTAATCCCACATACATATAGATAATAAAGTTAACATGTTAATAATAGGCTTGAACCTCTTGGAAATTCCTATTTGGCGAACATATCCGCAAATACACAAAATTAATTGTTAGTAATTTGTAATTATCGTCTTTAATTATCATCAGCAATTTTATCTTTTTCTATATCAATCACAAAATGGTAGTCATGCAATGACATTGTATTGCGGACGCAACACAATGTCCCCAAAAATTACCTTGCAGTACTGCCTACGAAATAATCGTAAATCATTTATCAGTTTTTGAGAGTCCCCCATGAGTTTATCGGATACGATCGCGGCAATTGCCACCGCTATTTCGCCACAAAAGGGTAGTGTGGGTATTGTAAGATTATCGGGTGATCGAGCTGTGGCGATCGCGCAGCAAATTTTTTGTGCGGGGGGGAAACAAGTTTGGGAAAGTCATCGCATTCTCTACGGCTTTGTGAAGCATCCATCGACGAGAACCATTGTTGATGAAAGCCTTTTGTTATTAATGAAAGCGCCACGTTCTTTTACTCGGGAGGATGTCGTGGAATTCCATTGCCACGGTGGAATTATGGCGGTGCAGCAGGTGTTAAATCTTTGCTTAGAGCTGGGTGCAAGACTAGCAGAAGCTGGAGAATTCAGTCTGAGAGCTTTTCTTAATGGTCGCATCGATCTTACCCAAGCTGAGAGTATTAATGATTTGGTTGGCGCTAAATCTCCCCAAGCTGCTCAATCAGCGATCGCCTCTCTCCGTGGCAAACTTGCTCAGTCTTTAAAATATTTGCGCGGTAAATGCTTGAATGTCTTAACTGAAATTGAAGCAAGAATTGATTTTGAAGATGATTTACCGCCCCTTGATGTGGAATGGGTCAAAACAGAAGTTATGACAGTTTCTACAGAATCACAACAGATACTAGCAACCGCCGATCGCGGTGAACTATTGCGAACGGGTCTGAAAGTGGCGATTGTCGGCCGTCCAAATGTTGGCAAATCCAGTTTACTGAATGCGTGGAGCCGTAGTGATCGGGCGATTGTTACCGACTTACCAGGGACAACTCGTGATGTTGTCGATTCACAATTGGTAGTTGGCGGGATTCCTATTCAAGTTCTCGATACCGCAGGGATTAGAGAAACTGAGGATGTGGTGGAGAAGATCGGGGTGGAGCGATCGCGCCAAGCTGCTCAGTCTGCGGATTTAGTGTTGATGGTAATTGATGCTAGTGTGGGCTGGATTGAGAAGGATGCGGAAATATATGCAACTGTATGTGATCGCCCTGTCATTTTTGTGGTTAATAAGATTGATCTTGCCCTCACCCCCATCTCCTCTCCCAAGGGGAGAGAGGAGCAAGACCAAATTCTTACGCCCCCTCTCCTGCGGGAGAGAGGGATGGGGAGTGAGGGCATCCTTATTGTCAAAACTGCTGCTTCTCAGCAACAGGGAATCGAAGATCTAGAAGCAGCAATTTTGCAATGTATTCACCAAGATGCGATCGCAGCAGCTAATCTCGAAGTTGCCATTAATCAGCGTCAAAAAGCTTGTTTATTGCGTGTCGTCCAATCTTTAGCTAATGTCCAAATTGCGATCGCCGATCAGTTACCACTTGATTTCTGGACAATTGATTTACGAGATGCCATTAGTGCGATCGGTGAGATCACAGGTGAAGAAGTTACAGAATCAGTTTTAGATCAAATTTTTAGTAGATTTTGTATTGGCAAATAAACAGCCTGCGATCGCATTATCCCAAAGCACAAAATGGCTACGACATTTTGTGCTTTTCAAACCCTTACTGGGTTTGGTTTTTAATTCACAAAAGTGTGCCGACACTTTATGTGAATTGGTATTATTGTATTAAGATGGGCGGCGCTATGCACCGCCTATCCTTCATTTGAGATTAAACTATGCTAATTCGATTATTCCAAAAACAGGACAGCGATCAGATCGCGCAGTTATTCCACGACACGATTCGCGAGGTAAATATTCGAGACTATTCATCTGCACAGGTTCAAGCTTGGGCACCTGATGATTTATATTTCATCGACTGGACAGAAGATTGTACTAGCAACTTTACTTACATTGCTGAAGAAGAAGACAAAATCATTGGTTTTGCTCAATTAGAAACAGATGGTCATATTGACTGTTTCTACTGTCATAAGGACTATCAGCGCTGCGGCGTTGGCACAAGGCTATATCGTGCGATCGAGGCTAAGGCTCTAGAATTAAAAATAGAACGTTTATTTGTGGAAGTAAGTATTACTGCAAGGGCATTTTTTAAAAGTCGCGGATTTACTGTGGTCAAAGAGCAGCAAGTAACTTGTCGTGGCGAAAAACTCACTAATTTTGTAATGGAAAAGTCTCTTGTAAAGTATTTAGAGAAATCTGAGCCTTTTGTTGTAGCTACATTCTATCATTTTGCCGATCTAGCTGATTACAAATCCATGCGTCCTACAATTACGGATTTTTGTAATAGTCACGACCTCAAAGGGGTAATTCTGTTAGCACAGGAAGGTATTAACTCAACGATCGCAGGTAGTCGCGAAGGTATTGACGCTCTCTTAAGTTACTTACAATCTGATCTCCGCTTACAAAATTTGGAACATAAGGAAACTACTTCTGATGTCATGCCTTACAACAAGCTGAGGGTAAGGATAAAAAAAGAACTTGTAAAGTTTGGAGTTTCTGATATTGATCCTAGTAAAGAAGTGGGAACCTATGTAGATCCTCAAGATTGGAATCAGTTAATTAGCGATCCTAATGTGTTAGTCATTGATACTCGCAATATTTATGAAGTCGAGTTTGGAACTTTTGAAGGTGCGATCAATCCTAATTTAGACTTCTTCTATGAGTTCCCTAAATATGTAGAAAATAATCTCAGTAGTAATAAGCAACAAAAAATTGCGATGTTCTGCACAGGCGGCATCCGTTGCGAAAAGGCTAGCGCTTATATGTTGGCTCAGGGATTTAATGAGGTTTACCATTTAAAAGGTGGCATTCTCAAATATTTAGCAGAAGTTCCTCCCGAAGAAAGTCTCTGGCAAGGTGAATGTTTTGTATTTGACGATCGTATAGCCACTAAAGGTTAATCGCCTCACAAAATTAATACCAAAAGACAAAGTGGCGTAGCCATTTTGTCTTTTGGTATAACTCATAGCTGGCGATGTACTAGGACATAAAACCCAAGAATCGACTGGCGGCGCAGAGCGCCGCCAGTCGATTCTTGGGTTTTGATTTGTCAAAAGACAAGTGATACCAATTCACAAAAGTGTGACGACACTTTTGTGAATTAAAAACCAAACCCTGTAAGGGTTTTAAAAACACAAAATGGCTACGCCATTTTGTGTTTTGGTATGACTGTAGCTATACATCAAACGAACAAACAAGAATATAAAACCCATTGCGGGGCTTCGCTCTGTAACCTTTCTTTATGTTGTATATTCAGCATTGATCTTGACGTAATCGTAGCTGAGGTCACAGCCCCATGCAGTGCCATCGCCACTACCATCACCGACACCAACATTGATGATAACGGTGTCATTTTTGAGGTAGTCACTAGCTGCCTTGCGATCATATTCCTGCGGTGATCCATCTTTCATCATCACAAAATCACCCAGTTCAATATTTAACAGATCTTGATTGAACTCAACGCCCGATCGCCCTGCGGCGGCAGCAATTCTGCCCCAGTTGGGATCGTTGCCAAAAATTGCGGATTTTACAAGCGATGAGCCGACAATGGTTTTGGCGATTTGACGTGCAGCCTCGATGTTAGATGCGCCAGTGACATTGACCTCGATCATGCAGGTTGCGCCTTCACCATCACGAGCGATCGCCTTAGCTAAGCTCATACAGACTTCTTTGAGCATTGCCTGTAGTTGCTGTGCTGCATCAGAATTTTCATCATCAACAGTTACGCCAGACTGACCATTGCAGAGTGCCAACACCATATCATTGGTGCTGGTATCACCATCGACAGTAACTTGGTTGAAACTGGCATCGATAGAGCTAGACAACATCTTTTGCCAAAGCTTTGGCCCTACACCCGCGTCGCAGGTAATAAAGCCGAGCATCGTCGCCATATTGGGGTGAATCATCCCTGACCCTTTGCAGATGCCGCCAATTCTGACGGGCTTACCATTGATCTCGGTTTCTAAGGCAATACTTTTGGGCACAGTGTCAGTGGTCATAATTGATCGCGAAGCATCTTCACCACCATCGGGCGAAATTAATGGCGCAATTTTGGCAATGCCTGCCCGCATCTTGTCCATCAGCAACTGTTTACCAATGACACCAGTAGAAGCCACCAAAACACCGTCTGCTGTATTCAAAGCTTTTTTTACAAGTTCGGCACATTCAACGGCATTGCGCCATCCCTCTGCACCCGTACTGGCATTGGCTTGACCCGCATTGCAAAGGATCGTGCTAACGTAGCCGCCATTTGCTAATACTTCGCGGTTAAAGTCCACACAGGCAGCTCTGACACAGGATTTGGTAAACACACCTGCGGCGATCGCAGGAACATCGGAGGCGATCAAAGTTAGGTCAGGTGCGCCCGATGGTTTTAGTCCTGCCGTAATCCCTGCTGCTTTATAGCCCTTTGCTGCGGTCACACCGCCTGCAATTACTTGCCAATTTGCCATGATTTGCTTGAGTTCCTTCAGTTGATATTTTGTTGGCGAATTAGTTACAAAGTAGGGGCAATTCATGAATTGCCCCTACTTTTATGATGTAACGCTTAAATCCCTGTAAGTTTAGCGATCGCACCCTCTAATGAACTTGGTAGCGATCGCAACAACTTACGTTTTTCAAAATCTACAGGTACGAGGGTAACCACTGCTGTTACACATAGATCTGTTTCGGTACGAATTTGATATTCCCAGTTCAGACGGACTTTATCTGGTACAAGCCTAGTCATTACTAACACATCATCACCCATCCGTGCCGAGCGATGATAGCGCAGATTCATCTCAGCAACTGGTAAGTCTACACCCGCTGAGACTAGCTCCTCGAAGCTCATACCTACAGTTCGCAGGCATTCTACCCTCGCCTCTTCCATCCAAGTTAGGTAAGTACCGTGCCACACTACGCCTGCATAATCAGTGTGATGAGGATAAACACGCACGGGGTAGTTAAACCAACCATCGCTTTCATTACCTTCAGTAGGTGGTTCAAATTTAGTAATGACGTTGGTTAAAGTATTGGAAGGCAAATCTGACATCGTGATAATACCTATAAAAAATTGAAAATCACTATAGTAAATTCTCTAGACGACGGCGCATCATGGCAATTACGGGATCTTCTACCTCAATTTCATCCTCAGGCTCTGGTAAATTGCGATCGCTAGACCAATCGGTTTTATCAACATTTTTTTCGGGAGGAACTAACAGAGCATCGGTTGGCACGATGTTTAAGTCATAATGTGCCTCTTCACAAAATTCTTCTAAATCTTGCTTGTCGATGCGTTCAACTGTCGGAGATAAAAAATCTTGAGCCTCCAATAGACCTGCATAACGAATCGCATCATCCTCTTGCTCAAAAGCAACAATAATGTTGTTGCCCTCAATTTCTAGAGTGTATATACCTTCGTTATCGGTGTTAGCGTTAAACAGCAATACCCAAACTTGCATAGAAAAAACTCGACCATTAAAAAAGCTCTAATATTGTATAACATCCCTACTCTAAGATTTTTGTTGAGAGCGTTGCAAAGCAACAGTCTCAACAAAAAATTGGATTTTATTTCAGTGCAGAACACTATAAGGGTGAATGTCTATCCCTGTTTAAGGTAAAAAATGTCGAACGTAGATTGGTCGTTTCAGCCTTAAAAAATCCATTTTCTTGGACTTTTGACATGATGTTTTACGAATCTATATCACTGGAATCACGCAAGCTCGTTAGTCACCTTAACAGGAGTAGGGTTAGTGTCTTTATTTATTCGCGCTCTAGATTGTGGCTTTTTGCAACCTTTACGCAAAGCCACTCAATTTTTAGGCTTTGGTCGGGCGCGAATAATTCATCACACTAACGCAATTGAGCCTTGCTTATTATACTTCGGCACATCCTCTCTATATGAAGATAAATAGAACTTCATTCTCAGTTTTGACTCGCATTTTGGCTCTTACCAAATTTTAGTAATAAGGGCTATGCGATTTAATAAAGTACCGAATATAAAATCGCATAGCCCTTAATTGAATTGTATTATCGATTAAAAATTTTTTTTAGCCAAGAATATGGTTTTCTAAGAATATTGGTCAATAGTCGAAGAAAACCAATATCTTGTCGAATTAAGTCAGTATCTTGTCGAATTAAGTCAATATCTTCTTTAATATGTTTTACCTCTTTCCGAATAAAATTAGTATCTTTTCCAAGTTCTATTTCTCTCTGTTCAAGATAATCTAACTTAGTATTCATACTTTTTAAAATAGTCAGTTCAGGAGAATCTAAGTTAAGAAATTTCTTTGATACATCAAACCATATTTTATTGTGATTATAGCTCGGCAAAAAATCTTCCAAAAAAGCGGATAAATTATATTGATAAACATTAAGATTTATTTGTTTATCATTACTTTTACTATTTTGGTAGGAGATGATTTCTTTATATATTTGCTCATATTGATCAACTTTTTCTTTAATGTCCGAATCTAAACGGACTTGAGTAGTTAATTTAGCAACATCATTCGGTGAATATTGTGCAATCGCATTTGTTAAATTGGTTTCCGAAATATCTTCTATCAAAATACTTCGACCTAAATTACCTGCATACCAGTCTGTCCAATTAGATGTTGTTAGAATGCCAGCGAAGCCCCTATGATCGCATACGATTACACAGCAACCACAAGACGCTGCCTCAATAGCCATACGTGCAGTAGCAAACACGATGTCATAATCCTTTAGTACTTCATTAAGATTATCAATTTCATTGCCAAATCCAGAACCTATAACATCTAACTCCAGCCCATTAATTTGACATACCTTGCTAATTACATTATGTTGTATTGAACTTTTTGAGAGTAGTAATGCCTTTTTGGGAATAGGGCTAATCTTTTCTTTCTTAACAAATTTATTCGTATTAACTGCATTATTAATTATGAGACATTGATCATTAGGTATATTGTCTATTATTAATCTTTTTAAACATAGTTTATCGACAGCCACATATTTTTTAATCATAGGATGTAAAAAGGCTTTGTCATGCCAAACATCAAAATCATGGCAGACAAATATTGATGGCGTATTTGGAAAATGCGTCAATGCGATTGCGAGGGTCACATTATGGTGACCATGAATTACATCTGGTATAAATGGAACGTCATGGATTTTATCTACAACTACAATTCCACGAAATCTAAGACTTTCAGCAAGCTTCCCACATGAAAGGCTATAGATGACGATTTCGTGACCTCTAATTCTTAACTCATCCGCCAATTCAGCAGTGACTATTTCAGTCCCACTGCGAGAAGACATGATAATATTGGTGAGCAAGATTTTCATATTTTTTTATCAAATTAACCTGCTATTATTTGCTTTAATAAAGGCATAATATGTTTCTCAAATTCAATAGCTTCTTGATACTTTCCTTGTTTAGCTTTTGCCTTAGCATGGGATTCATAAAAAGGTGTCGAAGAAAACATAAATTCGTTCAGATTATGCGTATGGCTTGACATAATATATTCTTCTGATAGTTGTGAGAGTTCTTTTAATAATTCTTTGTCATAAGGAATTTCTGCAATATATTTACTAAGAAAAACTGCATATTTATTTTTTTTTAATATTGATTGCTCAGATCCATATATAGTTTTTATCCCATTCTTTATGTAACTATTCCGAGAAGAAGAATAATGGTTATCAGTTAGCTTGATTTCCAAAAGTTGAGTGTGCTTATGCTCTGTACAAAAAAATTGACTAGCACAAAAAATACAAGCATGAAGTAGATCATGAATAGGGCTATATCCCTCGTAGGCATCAAAAGCAATGATTTCAGGCTGTGCATTGTTTATAACTTTTGCCAAAGAAAAAATTATGTGTTCCCAAAATTTGAAATCTTTATTAAGAATACTATCGTATATATCTGACTCTTTAATGACGGAATCAATATTTATATATCCTTGCAGACCATCATCGAGTAATTGACAATGACATTGCTGGTGGCGAGGATTACCATTACCTGAGCTTCCATCTGTTAAGCAATAAATTAATGGTTGATATAAGTATGCAAAATGATATGCTGCAATTTCATGACCAGGATGAGCAATTACCATTAATGTTCTCATTGTTAATTTGCCCGAAAACTAATCATCAATACTTTGTCAGCACTCTAACATACATGAGGAATAGGTGCTAAAAGCCCTATTTCATGGTAATAATTCTCATTATAAAAATTTAGTTAGTGTCATGAATTATTCGCGCTCGACCAAAGCCTAAAAATTGAGTGGCTCTGCGTAAAGGTTTCAAAAAGCCAAAATCTAGAGTGCGAATAAGTTAAGTAAAGACACGAACCTATAAGGAGTAGTAACTTTGCGTCTTGATCGCTACACAACAGGTAAATACACAACGGGCGCGACTATTTCGAGACAGTTGCTTTGGTACTTTGTCGGATCGGTTTTGGTACGGAGTTACTTAATCCCTTTTTCATGTTTAAAAGTTAATGTTTTGCGTTGGTTTGGTGCAGAAATTGGACTTGGCGTGAGGATCAAAACAGGAGTGCGGGTCAAATTTCCTTGGCGCTTGGTGATCAAAGATTTTGTTTGGATCGGGGAAGATGTTTGGCTAGATAATCTTGATTTGATTACAATCGAAAGCCATTGCTGTATTTCGCAAGGGGTTTACCTCTGTACTGGTAATCACGACTGGCGCGATCGCGATTTTGCTCTTATTACTGCACCAATTTATATTGAATCAGGCAGTTGGATCGCAGCACGAGCAACTATTGCCGCAGGGGTGCGAGTTGGACAGGGTGCGGTTTTGGGCTTAGGCAGTGTCGCGACGCGATCGCTAGAACCGATGACAATCTACAGTGGCAATCCTGCGATCGCCATTAAGTCACGTAAAATCGTAGAGTAACAATCTGAGATTGTTACTCTACGATTTTAGAAATTACATTTTTTAAATTACTTATGACCGTCACTACTTCAGCCACTACCCAAAAAATTGGATTAGCATCTCGATTAGTAAATGGCATTTTAGCGATTACGCCTTTATTTAACATAGCTAAGCAACGCGCTCGGAAAATGATGATCGAGCGTGCTGAGTCAATGGGCGTAAACTGGCTCCAAATTGCCGCCGATCTCCAAAAACAAGATCTTGAAGCTGAACTAACCCAAGTTCAAAATCCAAACTTAAAGTATCCCGAATATTATCTCAAGCCTTTTCATGCTTATGAAGAAGGTAATCTGGGCTGGATGCCTGCAACTGAAGTGGAAGTTGCCGCCTATGCAGTCCACTCACGTATTTGGAACGATGACAAACCACCTGTTGAAGGTGATACACGTTTGCGTCAGAGCTATCTAGACATTGTCAAAGAACAGATACCAACTCAGCCTCAAGATATTCTTGATGTCGGTTGCAGCGTGGGCATGAGTACTTTTGCTCTACACAAGGCTTATCCACTCGCCAAGCTTACTGGACTGGATTTGTCACCACATTTTTTGGCGATCGCAAATTACAATACGCGCACCAAACATTCTAAATTAGCCGAAAACAATCAGGTGAAATGGATTCATGCTACTGCTGAACAAACAGGACTACCTGATAGTTCCTTCGATTTTGTATCTTGTTTCCTGCTATTCCATGAACTACCTCAAGATGCGACTCGCCAAATCCTAAGGGAGATTCGCCGTGTTTTGCGGCCCAATGGTCATTTTGCACTTATGGATATGAATCCCTATTCAGATATTTATGTCAAAATGCCGCCCTATATTTTGACTCTACTCAAAAGTACGGAACCCTATCTCGATCAGTACTTCTCTTTTGATCTTGCTTCCGAATTAGTCGCCGCAGGTTTTGAGGCTCCTACTATCATTGCTAATACTCCTCGTCACCGAACTGCGATCGCTAAAGCAATTTAAAGCGCCTTGCGCTCAAACCTGAACAGAATAAGCTTTTTAAAAGTTTTGCTTCGCATTGCTTTTATATCTATTGCTATGCCTTTCTTTATCCATTGTAATTAGCGATTACTTTTGTAATTTTCTCTGTTGAGTCTACTTCCATGAATTCTCCTGACTTTGAGCCTTTTTGATTGATGTAATAAAAGACAACACTGTACAGTCCCCACATTATATCAATCATCTCAAACTTGAGGTCAGGATAAACTTCAAGTCCCTTTTTGAAATAAGCCCTTAGTGCCGCTTTGCCATTGACAGTTCCCGACGGATCATTAAGAAGCTGGGCGGCGATAGGCGATACTAAAACCACTTCCTCAGCATAGTGAGACATGATTTCATCTAGATCATGCGAGTTCCATGATTGAATCCAATGTTCGGCTAGTTCGTAAACCTTTTCTTTAGTCAGCATGTTTGCTCCTAACTGATGTTACGTGGAAGTTTCTAAAACCTCACCCCTAGCCCCTCTCCTTGCAAAGGAGAGGGGAACAAGAAAAAGCTCTGGCTCCCCTTCTCCTTGAAAGGAGAAGGGGTTGGGGGATGTGGTGCATTTTTCTTTCCACGTAACATCACCTCCTAATTAACAAGTCTTTGTTGTCTCGTAAGATTGACAATTATAATTGACTATGGTTTCTCCGAGATCGCACTTTATCCCAAATTATAAACGACTAGAAACTGCTGCGAAGCGATCGCTTATTTCGACAGACTAGGCTCAACTACATTGGGAAAACTTGCAAAATTCCTTTTTACCCAATCCATACCCACCTCATTATTCAGCTTCACCTTCTGCGGCGAATTGGGATAAATCTTGCCGAGAATATCGGCATCTTGATCAACCACAACTTTAACAAAATTCAAAAAAGTACTGCCAAAAATCTTGAACAATGGATGCTTGGGTATACCAAACAGCAAAACATATGTGCGCGTGCGATTTTCAGCCTCTGGCACAAAAATATGACATTGAATCAACTTGCCTAAATCTGTTTCACCATGAAAAATTACTAGCGATGGAAAATGATTCTCTAAATGAGCCTTTAACGTGGTTGGCAAAAGAAATAAATCTGGCTTTCTGATTTTTTCGATCAAGCTATAGGGAGCCGTGGGCATATCATAAAAGGCATGAGATAAGTGTCCTTGATCGATAAATTGATGGAATTGAACTTCTGTAATCCGAAACAATTCTCGATGCGTTCCGTTTTGGTGATTATAGTCATGCATGTTCAGCAGCATCGTCAGTAAATCTGTCTCGACACTGCGATCGCCAGTATGACCAATAAACTTATAGGTTTCGGCAATTTCATTCAAGACGGTGGGAATCTCTACCTTTGGTTCACATCCTCCATAAGTCCAGATGAAATCACCCTGAACTATTAGCTCTAATGGTTTCAAAAGTGGCAAAGTTTTTTTATGAGTATCAGGCAGTACTGTGCAACCCGATGCATCAAAACGCAAGGCATGGAACGGACAAGCGATCGCAGTTTCACCATTACTCTCTACTTCACACCATCCCTCAGACAACATCGCTCCCATATGAGGACAAGCATTCGGCAAAGCATGAATACTGCCCTTAGTATCCTTCCACATTACATAATCATTACCATATACAGAGATTTTGCGCGGCTGATTAGTTGATAACATAGAGGTATGGGCAATCAACCAAGGTGCACCTTCTAGCATAGAAGCCATGACTATCTCCTCTTGATATAGTTAAATATTTATAAAATCATGAATAATTTGTCGCCTTTGAATATATGACGGATGATTCGTATTTGTCAACAAATAAATCTACTGACGGTTTGCGCCGCCAACCTAGCCAAAAACGCGGTAAAGATCGCGTTGAAAAAATCCTAGAAGCTGCTGCTGCTGTATTTGATGAGGTGGGTTACGAAGCCGCAACTACACATCAGATCGCCGCCAAAGCAGGTACAGCCGTTGGTTCTCTGTACCAATTCTTTCCCGATAAGGCAAGTATTTTTAACACAATGGAATTACGCCATACGGAGAGGGTCAAAGCGCTCTGGTCGCAGACAGATGTTTTAGCAATAGTCTCATTACCACTACGGCAGATGATCAATTTGCTTGTAAAAGCTATTTCGCAACTATTTGAACATCCTGTATCACGAGTAATGTTTATCCAGTTTTATACAAACCGTCAGGTCTTTCAGTCTATAGATGAAAGCATGACTCAGGAGGCTATCAACTTTCTGGCGGATATTTTGCGACATAGAAATCCATTGTTAAATGACTTGCAGCTAAGTCTGCTATCTGAGGTTTGCGTGCATAGCAGCAATGCTGTAATTTTGTCAGCACTTCGCAACCCAGATTTACTACGCCGACAAATGCTAGCTCAGGAAATTGAAGATCTGCTAGTGGCTTATTTAGAGCCTTATGTCGGTGCTGCTGTAGATAAACAGCATAATGTAATGAAAGTAATGATATGTCCTCATTGTTACTCTAAGCAGTTGTCAAAAAATGGACAGCGTAGAGGTAAACAATGTTATCTATGCAAAAATTGTGGAAAGCAATTTGTTGAAACTATCGGGTGAATTGAGTTTAATTCACCTATGTCAGGATCAATCGCATAAATCAATAGGAGTCATCCATGAATCGATCATTCCAGCATCAACAGACTCTTCTTGCGATCGTCATATTCAATCTTGTTTCCACTTGGCTGCACTACAGCGATAATGCCATATTTTTGAATCAATACCCTGGTCCCGAATGGTTCACCTCTATAGGAGTTTGGGCTACTGTAATCGTGATGACCCCAATTGGACTATGCGGTTATTGGTTATATTCAAAAGGCTCATTCTTGATCTCATATTTATTCCTAGGTGCTTACTCCATTACTAGTGTTTCTAGCCCAGGGCATTATCTCTATCCCATGATTATGCCAATGTCATTAAAAATGCATGGGTTAATTTGGCTTGATGCATTGTCGGGATTATCTTTGATTGTGTTCCTGTTGTGGTCATCTGCGATCGCTCAAGAATGGCGTAGGAATAAGGTTAAGAACTAACACTAGGTCAGAATCAAATTAGATTTTTTGGACAAAAATTTTTTCTGGTACTTTTGCCCAAAAATTGCTGTAGGAGCATTATGAAGATTGCTATATAATACTTTCAGCACAATTACCTAGGTTTTC
The DNA here is from genome assembly GCF_002914585.1 of Pseudanabaena sp. BC1403. Classification (NCBI taxonomy): domain Bacteria; kingdom Bacillati; phylum Cyanobacteriota; class Cyanophyceae; order Pseudanabaenales; family Pseudanabaenaceae; genus Pseudanabaena; species Pseudanabaena sp. BC1403. The sequence goes on along the minus strand of NZ_PDDM01000010.1, from coordinate 131,209 downwards.
TACGCGCATGGACAATACCCTCGATACTCAAGCTATGCGGAGGGCTTTGCACAAGTCCCCTAATTATTTTCGTCAAAGCTTTGGACATGGTGAAGAAGCCGAATCTACAATGCGATCGCAATATCATAGTGATTTGATTCAAACTATTCGCGAGCATGATTATGTTTATACGCAAGGCGATGTTACGATCTATTTAGCCAAATCCTTTGGTTTTTGTTGGGGTGTAGAAAGAGCCGTAGCGATGGCATACGAAACGCGCACGCAGTTTCCTAATGAGAGAATTTGGATCACTAACGAAATCATTCATAATCCTTCTGTTAATACTAAGCTGAAGGAGATGGAAGTTCAATTTGTGCCTGTTTCGGAAGATGGGACTAAAGATTTTTCAGGCATTGGTCAGGGTGATGTCGTAATTTTGCCAGCCTTTGGAGCGAGTGTTCAGGAAACTCAGTTGTTTGATCGCCTTGGTAGCAAGATTGTCGATACGACTTGTCCTTGGGTATCAAAAGTATGGAATCGGGTTGAGAAGCATAAAAAAGCAGACTTTACTTCCATTGTTCACGGTAAGTACAACCATGAAGAGACGATCGCTACCAGTTCCTATGCCAAGCGATATCTAGTCGTATTGAACATGAAAGAAGCTGAGTATGTTGCTAATTACATGCTCAATGGTGGCAATCGCCAAGATTTCCTAACCAAGTTCAGTAAGGCAATGTCAGAAGGATTCGATCCCGACCTCGATTTGGTAAGAATTGGTGTTGCCAATCAAACCACCATGCTCAAAGGAGAAACCGAAGCGATTGGCAAATTGTTTGAAAAGACAATGATGCAAAAATATGGCGTGGAAAATCTTAATGAGCATTTTCTTGCTTTTAATACAATTTGCGACGCGACTCAAGAACGGCAAGATGCAATGTTTGAGATTGTCGAAGAGGATCTCGATTTGATGATTGTCATTGGTGGTTACAATTCATCGAATACAACCCATTTACAAGAAATTGCGATCGAGCGCAATCTTCAGTCATATCACATTGATGATGTGCATCGAATTCTCTCTGCCGAGGCGATCGAGCATAAGCCTCTAGGTAAGGCGATCGAGCAAGCCACAAATTGGTTACCTAAAGGCAAAATTAAGGTCGGTGTAACTTCAGGTGCATCAACCCCAGATCGCGTTGTCGAAGATGTCATCAACAGAATTTTTGCCTTAAAAAGTTAATGCCAAATTTTGATAGATAAGGTGCATAAGTACCTTGTCTATCAAGATTTATCTATTTGCGAAGTGGCATGAGAATAAATTGAAGTTACTAGCAATTTTCATTATGGAACCGATTTTAGATTTTTCAGCGCCGTAGGCGCTGAAAAATCTAAAATCGGTTTTGATGAAAGTCCGCCAAAGGCGGACTTTCATCAAAACCGATTTTTAAAGTGAGAATAACTGGAAGTTACGCAACAATTCTCATTATGAAACCGATTTTGGCGTTTCCAGCGCCTTCGGCGCTGGAAACACCAAAATCGGTTGTTTGAAAGCCCGCCAACGGCGGGCTTTCAAACAACCGATTTTTAAAATGAGAATTGCTGGAAGTTACGAGATGGGACGAACAATTTAGTTTACTTGGCATATAATGAGGTTAAATTTTGTAAAAATTTCAACCATACATGTCCACTACTATTGCGCCCGAAACCGTGACCGTTAAGCACGAGATTAAGGACATCACCCTTGCACCACTAGGCAAACAACGCATTGAATGGGCTAGCCGCGAAATGCCCGTATTGCGTCAAATCCGCGATCGCTTTGCTGCTGAGAAACCACTTGCTGGTATCCGCATCGCTGCTTGCTGCCACGTCACCACTGAAACTGCTAACCTCGCGATCGCCCTCAAAGCTGCTGGAGCAGATGCAGTTTTGATCGCCAGTAACCCACTCTCAACGCAAGACGATGTTGCCGCATCCTTGGTTTATGATCACGGGATTTCGGTATTTGCAATCAAGGGCGAAGATAACGCTACATACCATCGCCACGTTGAAATGGCTCTAGCTCACCGGCCCCACATCATTGTTGATGACGGTAGCGACGTAACCACCACTTTGGTATTGCATCACGCTGATCAAATCCCTGAAATCATTGGTACTACTGAAGAAACCACCACAGGACTAGTTCGCCTCAATGCCATGTTCCGTGATGGCAAACTGACTTTCCCTGCGATCGCAGTTAATGATGCAGAAACCAAGCATTTCTTTGATAACCGCTACGGTACTGGCCAATCTACCCTCGACGGTATCATCCGCGCTACCAATATCTTGTTGGCTGGCAAAGTGATCGTTGTTGCAGGCTATGGCTGGTGTGGCAAGGGTGTTGCCCTTCGCGCACGCGGTATGGGCGCAAATGTTGTCGTCACTGAAATCAATCCTGTAGCTGCGATCGAAGCTGCAATGGATGGATTCAGAGTCATGACCATGGACGAAGCAGCTAAAATCGGCGATATCTTTATCACCGTTACTGGCAATAAGCACGTCATCCGTCGCGAACATTTTGAAACCATGAAAGATGGTGCGATCGTCGCTAACTCTGGTCACTTTGATTTGGAAATTGACCTTGTTTCCCTTAACGATCTCAGCGAATCTGCAAGCTTCGTTCGCAACTTCACTCAAGAGTACCAACTCAAAACTGGCAAATCGATCATCGTCATCGGGGAAGGTCGTCTAGTGAACCTTGCCGCTGCTGAAGGGCATCCTGCTAGCGTTATGGATATGAGTTTCGCTAACCAAGCTCTTGCTTGCGAATTCTTAGTTAAGAACAAGGGCAATTTACCTGCGGGTGTTGTGCCAATTCCTAAGGATATCGATCAAGAAATCGCTCGCTTGAAGTTACAAGCAATGGGCATCACCATTGACACTCTAACTCCTGAGCAAGTTCATTACCTCAATTCTTGGACAGAAGGAACATAAGCTTTCTTAAAAAAAGAGGGAGCGCAATGCGCTCCCTCTTTTTTTGTAATTAAGTGATGTTACGTGGAAAGAAAAATGCACCACATCCCCCAACCCCTTCTCCTTGCAAGGAGAAGGGGAGCCAGAGCTTTTTCTTGTTCCCCTCTCCTTTGCAAGGAGAGGGGCTAGGGGTGAGGTTTTAGAAACTTCCACGTAACATCAGTAATTAATATCATTTTATAAGTTATGCCCCAAACAAAAATCTATGGAAACGCTGATTTTATTCAGCAAAATCGTGAACCTCTATCAACTACCATTCATTCCTGTGTAGTTGATGCGCTTAACTATCCTCCAGAAAAAAAGTTTCAGAGATTCTTCCCATTGCAAGCTGAAGACTTTGAGTATCCTAGCGATCGCACTGAAAAATATATCATCATCGAGATCCTGCTGTTTGCAGGACGTACTGTAGAAGCAAAGAAAAATCTCTATCGCTTATTATTTGAGCGTCTAAAAGAAAAATTGGATATTGCTCCATTAGATATTGAAATCATTTTAATTGAGACACCAAGCTATAATTGGGGCATCCGAGGGATGTCTGGGGATGAGTTGAACTTGAACTATAAGGTAAACGTCTAGTCTATGAGTGAACTTAATCTTGATTTTCGCCTAGCACAATTTATTGATATCGATCCACTGATGGAACTTGTGCAGGAGTTCTATCAATTTGAGAGTATCGCTTTTGATGAAGGTGTAGTCAAAGCATTTATTGCTTTGCTGAGTGATGAACAATTTGGTGTGATTTGGCTAATTTGCGATCGCGATCGCCCCATTGGATATGTGGCGCTGACATTCTTTTTTAGTATGGAATATCACGGACGCTGTGGGCTTGTTGATGAGTTATATATCCGTGAAGACTATCGGGGTCGGGGTATTGGCAAAAAAGTATTTAAGCTAATCGAGGAATATCTACAAACTCAAAATATGCGATCGCTGTCTCTAGTTGTAGACTTCTGGAATGAGCCAGCCGAAGCTCTCTATACTAAACTAGGTTTCCGCCGCGAAAAACGTCACTTAATGGTCAAACATATTGACAGCGAAATCCATCGTGTGCCGACATCGGATACTGACCAGAGGATCGAAGCTTTTGCACCTGACAGTAATCCTAAATAGTTTGCAAGAGAGTGACCATTCACTTGCAAACTATTTAGGATTACTGTATAAAAATCATCACTAAGTGGCTCGGCTCAATTAAAATGCAGATTCCTCTCCCTTGCCAATCGCTGCGCGGGCATCGCAAGCTTTAAGATTTTATATTTAATTGTGTCTACCTACTTAGTTAAAGCCATATACGTTAATATTTTGATGTGAAATATCAGAGAGTCCGAGTATGCAGTTAAAAAGTGTCGTTCAGCCCTTTGGTGAAGTCAATGTTTATCCCCAAAACAATGGAGATATTGACATCGTTGCAACTATTCTGATGGTTCCAGACATTGAAGGCGCAAGAGTTGGCTTAGCCCTAGATGGTTCTGCCTCGATGAAAAAGATGTATGGCATCAGTGGTGTCGTCAGCAGTTTTTTTGCCAGTGCCGCCGTTACTCACAACGTCGTTGAACCAGTAACAAGGGTGATGGTTAAGTATCTTGCCAATTTTGCAGCTACAGGTAAAGTTGACTTGATCAATTGGGCTTGCGGTGCAGCAGGTGAACTGATCGAAGATTTGGGCAGCTATAGCGGTGAAGAGATCGAGCAAATTGCGATCAAAGGTCCAAAAATTCCTTGGGGAACTGGGACAAAACTCTTGCCACCCCTAAAATATTTTATTAATAAATATCAAGATGCTCCTGCGATCGGGGTCAAGCAACCTGCGGCAATTTGTCTGATCATCACCGATGGCACCATCGAAGATCTTGAAGATGTGAAAGAATATTGCTTTAAATATGCTCTAGAGATTGCGGATCAAACCAAACCATTTATCAAACTTTTGTTAATCGGCGTTGGTAAAGAGATTGATGAAAAACAATTAGAAGAACTAGACAATATGTTTGAAGGCAGCTTTGTGAAGGATGCCGCAGGTCGTGAGATTGACCTATGGGATTATCAAGTTGCTGATGATATTCAGATTTTGGAACAGATTTTCAAGGAATTTGTGTCAGCAGAAACAATTGTTACGCATTATGGACGCATTCTCAATCAGTCAGGAACGGTTTGTGAAGAGTATAACTTCGGTGTCCCTGCACTAATGCGTTTTAAGTTACCTGCGGGTTCAACGGCTTTTACCCTAGAGTTTTCGGGTGGCAACGTGACGCAAGACATTTCGGAAGCTTTGCCTACCCCATTAGATGCACCTCTGATTACGGAATCTGAACAATGGAAAGATGTTGTAGACTTCGTATAAATAAGTGAATCCCAAATAATAGTTGTCAAACCTTGCTTTGTATGGTTTGACAACTATTATTTGGGTTGAGAGAATTGGTAATTAAACAGCAATAGAAATAGAATGCCATGCTACATGAAAATAATTCCGAGCCTATTGAATTAGAACGTGCAGACAATGGTGAAATAAAAAATAAAATAAAAAATGAAGGTAAGAACGAATTAGAAATTGAATCAAAAAGCTACCAAATGCCAGCTAATCTAGTGGCAGCAGAGTTTGGCGAGGTGAATGTTTGGCGGAATATGTCAGGGATAAATTCTGGAATTGCCGATTGTCGAGTGGAATTCTCGATCGCAATGGAGCCACAGGGAAAATTTGCTGAAGGTTGGCGGACTGGGATTGCCCTAGATGCTAGCGCCTCGATGAAACGATCCTATGGGCGCAAAGTAGAGGCAAGGGTCGATCCCAAACTGTTGGTTGATTATATTAAGGAAGGTCGATTACGTTCTTATTTAGAGGACGGAGAACCGATTCGGAAGATTGAGCGGGCGGCGTTTGCGGAAATCCAAGAGCGCGGCTATGAGATTAACTATACTGCAAACATCTTGCAGCCATTAGTTCAAGATTTTACAGCTTATCTAGCTGGCAGTTTAGACGGGACTGGCAAGACCTCGTTAATTTATTGGGGCTGTGGTAATGGCGATGAGATTCAAGTATTGGGTGAATTTGATCATGTTAGTTGTCAGCAGCTAGCGATCGCAGGGCCCGCAACTTTCCAACTCGGTAAAACAACCAAGCTATTACCTGCGATCGCCCATTTCGTAAACCAATATAATCAAGCTCCACAAGGAATTTATATATTTTTGACCGATGGCAGAATTGATGACTTAGCTCAGGTCAAGAGCTATACCAGAGAGCTAGCGTTAGAGATTGCCGTCGGTAAAAGAAACTATTTGAAATTGGTTTTGATTGGGATTGGTAATGATGTCGATCGCTATCAGTTGCAGGAGCTAGATGATTTTGAGACTGGCTTAGATATTGATATTTGGGATTACAAAATAGCGAATGAAATGACTAGTCTCTCGCAAATTTTTGCGGAAGTGGTTAATGAACATCAAGTTATTGCTGATAGCGGCGCTATTTACGATGATCAAGGAAATTGCGTCAAATCCTATACCAATGGTTTACCTGCCAAAGTTGATTTTTTAATGCGCGATGATTCGCAATGGTTTGAGTTAGAGGTAGGCAATCAACGCATTCGTCAAGCTGTGATTTTAGGTACTGCTATGGCGATCGCCCCTTTAGCCAAGAAAAAACTATTCGATTTTGAGACTCAGGCTCAGGAAAGCGATCAGGCTGTTGCCATAGTGGAGGAGCAGGTAGATCAGGAAATCGCTAGCAATCAGATGAACCAACCAAGCAGCCTTTGGAAAATATTAGCGGCTTTGTTGATCGGAGCGGCTTTTATTGGGACAGCGATCGCCTTTGGCATTTTAATCCAGCGATCAGATAATAGGAAATTGCAAAATCAAGCAGTACCTAGGGTGATTGAAGAATCCGTAATTGAGTCGAAGACAGATTCAACAAATAAAGCCAACAATAACTTACTAGATAGTTCGACTCAATCTAATCCCCAGAATTCTCGCGCAGCGAGCAATCCAGCCACCAATCTAAAAAACAATCCAGCAGCCAAGGATGAAACTAATAATAAGCTGAATGATATTGCTGACAAGCCATCAGTCAATAATTCCGACAAATCACTGGATAAGTCATCTAGTAACAATCCTCAGAAGCATGGGAGTATTGCTGGCAAAGTCTCTGGCGATACTCCTAAGAAATTAGCTGGAGATATTTCCAGCAATGCGTCTGCAAATAAATCCAACATAATTGCGATCGCTAATCCTCAAAAACTAACTGGAGATATGGCTCTTGCGACTCTAGTGAAGTACGGTATTGTTCCCAGACCAAAAGTGGATACGCAAGCCTCATCTGTTACTCAGACAGACGTTCAGGACTATAGTTCTATCAACACCTCGACAAAAACAAATAAAGATAAGCCTCCTAAAAATGCTGGTGCTGACGATTTAAATAATTCCCAAAATACTGCGAAATCCGATCGCAACATAGCACTTACAAACGATCCAAATTCCTCGACCCTGAATAAAACTAGCGATCGCAGTATTAATAAATCAATTTTGCCAATTACGAATCCAGACGCAGAAATAGTAGTTTTTTTCCCATCTGATGAATCGCAACTTATATCTGGCGAAGAAACCAAAATTGAGAATTTCTGGACAAAAATCCAAGGGAAAAGAGGAATCATTCAAGTCATTGGTCACACAGACAAGATGGGAGACTATGACTATAATCTTGACCTCTCACAAGCAAGAGCAAATGAGGTAGTGAGATTACTGCGCGATCGCGGCTTGGATGGTAATTACAAAGTTACGTTTGAAGCTTTATCGTGGCTGCAACCCCTACGGAAAGAAATTACGGCAAAGGATAATGCGTTTAATCGTCGTGTGGTTATTCAATTCAAAGAGCAGCGTTAAGCAATAATTGTAGTGAGCGGCAAAGCCACTCACTACAATTATTCAATGGGAAATTCAAGATATTGTGGTGGGACAAAATCCGTTAGCCATACTAAATTTTCTGAGCAAAAGAATACAAATCCATCTTGCAGCATTGTCGATGTATCAATTTTTAAAACTACTGGTTTTCCATGTCTCTGACCGACATTAAAAGCAGTAGTTTCATCACTTGACATATGCACATGTTGTCGGTTTCCTGCGACCAACCCTTGTTGCCTTATTGACTCAATAAATCTTGTTGCCGTACCGTGAAATAGCTTTTCAGGAGGTTGCTTTGGCGTTAAACCTAACTCAATATCAATAGAATGTCCTTGATTAGCTCGAATCTTAGACTTTTCAGCATTAAACGAAAATCGTTTTTTATTATTTGTTTCAACTATTTCCTCTAAAACACTTTTAGAGATATCTGTGCCATTTTTTTTTGCTAGTTCAATGAAGCGATCGACATCTGCCCAACCATTTTCATCAAGTTTTAGACCAATTACCTCAGGCTGATGTCGTAAGACAAGGCTAACAAATTTGCTGAGTTTAACTAAATTTTTATTCATATTTCCTTCCCAGTGAATAATTAGTGGTGTGCGCGAAGTCTTACACCACTAATTATTCACTTTACAATACCTATTCTTTCAGTTGGAAGCGATTAATTGTAGTTTAAAAAGATTCAAATGCTTATGTAGTCGTTTACAATGATAATGGTTAGTTTTTTACCTTATTGAGGTATGCTCTAACCTTAAAAATTATGTAACCCTGAGGACATAAGCGAATGCTACATCGCAAAATATATCAACTTTGTGAAGCCAAGAGCGATGTTTGGATTTACCTGAGGGATCAGGGACGTTGGCTAGAAAGAGCCAAGATATTGGATATTGAAGGAGACGTGGTAACAATTCGTTACGAGACTGAAGATGAAGACGAGGTTTGCTCTTGGGAAGAAATGGTCAGATTAGAGAGCATTGGTGCTGTAACGCAAAGACTATCTTCGTTCACCAAAACAGGAATAGCATCGCACGATCTGTTGGTGTCTGATGATTGCCCTGAAGCCGAACAAATCCGCCCCCGTATTGATCCTGACAAATAATCACATCAACAAAAGGGACGCAAAGCGCCCCCTTTGTTATGAGCAAAGAGTGGACGCAAAGCGCCCACTCTTTTTTATGCATACATGAGATTACAACGATGCAACCTGCCGATCTAACAACACTTGTAGCTTTGACCCATGAGCTAAACATAGCTTGTGTGCCTGCGAGGTTAGAGCAGGTACATCAAAGCGATCGCCACACGATTCATTTACAGTTACGAACTTTAGAGAAAAAACAATGGCTCTTGTTATCTTGGCATCCGCAAGCAGCTAGATTGCATCTCAGTGCGCCACCATCAAAACAGCCTGATACTTTCACTTTTAGCCAACAAATTTTGCATCAAGTTGCAGGATTTGCCCTTGTCTCAGTAAAACTTACTAGCCCTTGGGAGCGTGTAATTGATTTGCAATTTGCGAAACGTCCCGATGACGAAGTGCAATGGCATCTGTATTTAGAGGTAATGGGCAAGTACAGCAATGCAATTTTAGTAAATGCCAATGGTGAAATTGTCACTGCTGCGCACCAAGTTAGTCAGAAACAATCGCGAGTTCGCCCGATCCAAACAGGCGATCGCTATGAATTACCACCAGCATTACTCGAAGCTATTCCCAGTTTGAGTGAATCTTTTGACTCATGGCGCGATCGCTTAATCTTGATTCCAAAGGAAATTAAGCGCAATTTATTAAGCAATTATCGTGGTGTTAGTTCTTCGTTAGTGCGATCGCTAATAGCGATCGCAGATTTAGATGGCGATAAAAATGTTGCTGATTTAACTCGCTCTGAATGGGAGGCACTATATCAAGCTTGGCTAATGTGGCTGACTTCTATTGAGCAAAAGCAGTTCTATCCACACTTAGAAGGCAAGGGATATTCCCTCACCCCTAGCCTAAGTCACGACAGATCCCCCTCAATCCCCCTTAACAAGGGGGAAGAAGATAAGTCTCCCCCCTTGTTAAGGGGGGGGGATCTAAAACCCTTGCTATCAGTTAACGAATTCTGCGATCGCTACTATTCCCAGCAAACAGGACAAGTTGCCTTTCAGCAGTTGCACCAACAGATTAGCCAAGCGATTCAAAATCAGTTAACCAAGTTAACTATTAAAGAGAATGAATTTCTTGATCGACTCAAACTCTCGACTCAAGCCGATGATTTTAAAGATAAAGCAGATTTGTTAATGGCGCATTTGCATCTCTGGGAAATCGGCATGAAAGAGATTAAACTTACTGATTTTCATTCAGAAGCACCAGTGATTATTCCTCTCGATCCCACTCTCAATGCTGCCCAGAATGCACAATCCTTTTATAAAAAACATCAAAAACAAAAACGAGCAGCTCTTGCGATCGCCCCATTACTTGAATCAGTGCAGCAGGAAATCACTTATCTCGAACAGGTTTCTACCGCAGTTAGTTTATTAGAGCAAAGCGAACTTCCTGCTTTAAGAGAAATTAGGGCAGAACTAGCTCAGCAAAGTTATCTCAAAGTAACCGCCGAATATGCACCGAGGACTAAGACCAATAATAAAGGCGGCAAAAACAAGAGCAATAGAACCAAGCAAGAAGAAATCCCCGACTGTCATCGCTTCACAACTCCCAATGGGTTTGAGGTCTGGGTTGGTAGAAATAATTATCAAAACGATCTGATTTCCTTTCGTATCGCTGGAGAATATGATCTCTGGCTTCACGCGCAAGAAATTTCTGGCAGTCATGTGTTGTTGCGTCTACCTGCGGGTGCGATCGCAGACGAACAAGATCTTCAAGTTGCCGCCAATTATGCCGCCTATTACAGTCGAGCTAGGCAAAGCGATCAGGTTCCTGTTGTCTGTACGATTCCTAAATATGTGTTCAAGCCTAAAGGAGCAAAGCCAGGAATGGTTGTCTATACCCATGAAAAAATTCTTTGGGGACAACCAACTAATTTAAGAATGGGATGAACAAGCATTTTCGCAAAGTTCAATTCCAGAAAGCCTGAAGATCTTCAAGAACTGATTTGAGATGCGATCGCTGTTCTTCCTTAGATAAACCTAGATCATCCAATAGATATTTAACCGTTGTATAAGCGCGATATAGCAATGAGCATTGGCTGTGAGATTGACTAATAGTTCTGGTTGGCAAAGATTTTGATTGAGAACTAGTTTTTATGGCAAAATCGAGAGGAGTATCGAATTGCATGGTCAAATTAATCTCGATTGGATAGGCAGAATAGAAGCATTAGATTATCCTTCTTATCAATTAACCCATTTGCTTATTTTACTGTAAACCAAGCAATTCTGATATTGTTGTAAAAATTGATATAACTTCTCATTGTGCAGACTTTACACCAGTTTCTGTGATAATAACTATTCACCCTAGTACATTTATCTTTTAATTAGAGTAAACATGAATACTGCCGCTTTTATTCAAGATCAAGCTGAATTTGAAGATCTTCGCACAAGCACATCTTTTTTAGTTGTGGACTGCACTGCAACTTGGTGTGGGCCTTGCAAAGTAATCGCTCCATTCATTGATCAGTTGTCTGAAAATTATAGCGATCGCGCCAAGATCATGAAACTAGATATTGATGCTCATAAACCCTTAGCAAAACAATTTGGGTTGAAGAGCATTCCTGCTGTTCTATTTTTTAAAGATGGTGAAATAGTAGAGACTCTAGTTGGTGTCAAAACCTATGAAAATTACAGAGATAGCCTAGAGAAATATTTGTAATAGAACGAATAACTTTGTGGTTTTTTAAGCCCAAATCATTTTGAACTTATGCAAAAACGACTTGAATCCGATATTTTACCCTAGGACAACTATTTAAGTGCTCTAGGGTAAGATAAGTTTATAAAGTCGTTTTTAAGTAATCCTTAAAAACTTCACCAGAGTTTGAGATGTATTTCTGTGTCCACCTTCAAATTCTGTTCAATAAATTCTATCTAAGCCTCATTATCTAAATTTTATGAGCACAACAATTTTGATAATTGATGATTCGGAAATACATCGTACTAGATATATTGATTTTCTAACTAGTGATATCTCTAATAGCTATAGAAGCATAGAAGCAAACACTATAGAAAAGGCAAAAGAGCTATGTGAAGAGATAAAACCACAAATCATTTTGCTCGGTTTACCACTCACTGATGACAGTGGATTAGAATTTCTCAATTGGATAAAGCAACAGGAACAAATGACATTGTTGCCCATACTTTTGCTAGTTAAACAAGCAGAAGAAAGTATTGCAGATCAAGCAACTAAAAGTGGTATCCAAGATTATCTTGTTAAAGAATTCTTAACTCCTAAAAGGTTGATGCGATCGCTTGATCATCTATTGCAGCGAGAGCAGCTAATTAACTCATCCTCTGATTCTCTTAACCTACAAAATTATTCTGAACAATTAATATTAGAGAGCAAAGAAAATTTCCATCTTTTAGTAGAATGCTCAGATGATTTAATTTGGTCAATTGACTTAGAAGGCAAACTCACCTATCTATCTCCTCAATTTAAAGAGCTATTTGGCTGGGAACATACTGAATGGCTGGGGGAAAGTATGGTCAAGCTTGTTCATGCTGCTGATCTACAGCGTTTTAAAGATAGTATTGAGCAGACATTGAAATCAAATATAAAAGGGGATTTACCTGTTGAATTTCGTCATCTCCAAAAAGATGGCAGCTATGTCTGGATGTCTTGTAATATGACTCCACGACGCAATTCCCTAGGAAAAGCAGTCTCAGTACAGGGGATTTCACGAGATATCAGCGATCGCATTGCTCTTGCCGACGCAATTAGACATCGCAAGCAAGCAGAATCAAAGCTCAATGAGTCAAATGACATCTTATCAGTTGTTAATCAAGATTTGCTTAAAGCGATCAGACTCAAAGATGAATTTCTCTCTACTATCAGTCATGAGCTCCGCACACCTCTCAATGCCATCTTAGGATTGACAGAAATTTTACAAGAACCTATATGTGGATATGGGATTCTTAATGATGAACAGATGCAAGCTTTAAAAATTATTGAGAGTAGTGGAGAACATCTATTAGAGTTGATTGAGAATATTCTTGATTTCTCTAAGATCGAAGTTGGCAATTTAGAATTGCATCAGACATCAACTTCGATTGCAAAGCTTTGTCAAGCTAGTCTAGATTTTGTTAAATACCAAGCTTTGAATAAGAATATTCAACTTAAGCTGAATATTAATGATAATTTGCCAGAAATATTTCTAGACGAAAGGCGGATGCGTCAAGTACTAATTCATCTACTTAATAACGCCATCAAATTTACGCCTAAATCTGGTCAAATTGCCTTGACCGCAAATGCTCCCAATAAATCTTGGGTTCGGATTTCAGTGTGGGATACAGGTATTGGCATTGCTCCAGAAAGTCTTGACAAACTATTTCTGCCATTTGTTCAACTCGACGGTAATCTCAATCGCCAATATGAAGGAGCTGGATTGGGGCTAGCAATCGTTAAACAAATTGTCGAATCTCACGGTGGGAAGGTGAGCGTCAATAGCAAGGTCGGATTAGGTAGTTGTTTTACGGTTGAGTTGCCTGTAGGCAGGTGAAAACCAAAAGAGAGTTGTGGCGCGGAGCGCCACAACTCTCTTTTGGTTTTGTTTTTTTGTTCTAATTTATCTGGCTATAGCCATATGTGCTAGCTGCGTGAAGTCAAAGCCCCATCTAATCGACATGAATCATTTGGAAATCTACAGCAATTTCCAATCAAACAAACCCGAACCAATAAAATTGTTAAAAGTGTTGCTTTGCAACACTTTTAACAATTTTATTGGTTCGGGTTTCAGGGCAAAGGACTGTAAGCAAAATTTGCATTGCTATATACCCAAAATGTATATGATTGTATTGCATAAATTTTTCATCAAATGTCACCATGTTGAGTTCGACTAAGGAACTTCTAGAAACCGCACGACGTAATGCCTATGCGATCGGCGCGTTTAATATCTATAACTTAGAAGGCGTAAAAGCCGTAGTAAATGCTGCCGAAGTCAGTCGTAGTCCTGCGATGCTGCAATTACATCCTAGCGCTCTCATCTATGGCAAACTCCCTCTAGTGAAAATGTGTATCGAAGCCGCAAAATCGGCGAATGTCCCAATCTCTATTCATCTTGATCACAGTACTTCCACTAGTGATATTCGCTTAGCCCTAGATGCAGGAGTGCGATCGATCATGGCAGATGGCTCTCCCATGCCTTATGACAAGAATTTGGAATTTACAAGAGATATGACGACCCTCTCCCATAAGTTCCATGCAGTTGTGGAAGCAGAAATTGGTAGAATTAGTGGAACTGAAGATGGTCTAACGATCGCAGAGAAAGAAACGAAAATGACCGATCCGATTCAAGCCTTTGAGTTTGTGAATTTAACCAAAGTTGATGCGATCGCAGTCACGATCGGCAATGTACATGGTGAATATAAAAGCCCACCCCGCCTAGATTTTGCGCGTCTCGAAAAAATTCGGAGCCTTGTTGATATTCCTTTGGTTTTACATGGTGCATCAGGTTTACCAGCAGAAATGATCCAGCAATCAATTCAATTGGGAGTCTGTAAATTTAATGTAAATACAGAAGTGCGTCAAGCTTATATGCAAGCACTAAAGTTAGAAATATGTGGCGATAGTCCTAAGGATTTACTGGAGATTGCGGGTGAGGCGATCGCAGCGATGCAAGAAGTGATCATCGAGAAACTCAATCTCTTTGGCTCCGTCGGCAAGGCCCATTTACATGAAACGCCCTATGCCGAAATGCTGTCTAGCCAAGCCTACAACACTAAATAAGTAAATTCATAAGTAAATAAATGAACCAACCAGATAAGAAATTACAACTGAACAAGTTTAAAGACATATTGCTCGAATCTCTTCACCTTCCTGTAAAAATTGCCGCTCAATCCATCAATAGTATTGTTGTCTTATTGATGATTAATATTGGATCTGCTGCTTGGCTAGCTTTCTTTCTCTGGCAGAGATTTAATGTCAATATCGCATGGAATATTACCGTTACACTATTTATTTGCTTACCTTCTTACGTCCTTAGAAATCTGTACTTAACTCTGAAGGAAGTTATCGGCTTACCTGAAAAAATCAATAATTTTTTCCAAACAAGTAAAAACACTTTCTCAGAACTAGGCGAAGCTCATGATAAAGTGTTAGCCCACTCTCAAGACAGATCAGGAAAGGATTCAAGCAAATCTTTGCCTAGGCAGAAGACACGATTTATATTTGCGATCGGCAAGAGGTTAAAAGATTGGTTTGTCCTAGCCAAGAAGTTGCAAGAGGCAAAGTCTCTAATGAATAACTCTAAAGAACTTTTAGCGTTGACATTTCAAGCCATGTCTCTGACGAATCCACTTTTTCTTCTGTTCGTAACAGTTGCTGTAGTTCTAACATTAATTTACTTCTTTTTGGCTTTAGCTACACTAATTCTTTATCTGTTTTTATCAGGAAGATAGATTAAATGCCAAATCGTAATGCTAGGATTTATAATAGATTTGATAAATAGTGACTTAGCAAGCTAGGTCGCTATTTATCTCTCCAAATACTTCGCCTAAACGCATACGTTATGACTGCAACCGCCCCTACTAAGACACAATACGAAGCCGTAATTGGTTTAGAAACCCACTGCCAGTTGACCACAAACTCAAAAATCTTTTGCAACTGTTCAACCCAGTTTGGTGCGCCACCAAATACGAATGTTTGTCCTGTCTGTCTGGGTATGCCAGGGGTATTACCTGTTCTTAACGAAAAAGTGTTGGAATATGCAGTCAAAGCTGGGCTAGCCCTCAATTGCCAAATTGCTCCCCACAGTAAATTCGATCGCAAACAATATTTTTATCCCGACCTTCCCAAAAACTATCAAGTTTCACAATACGATCTGCCGATCGCAGAGCATGGTTGGCTAGAAATCCAACTAGAAGATGGTAGCACCAAGCGGATTGGTATTACCCGATTGCATATGGAAGAAGATGCAGGCAAATTGGTACATGCAGGTAGCGATCGCCTTTCAGGTTCTAGTCACTCACTAGTAGATTTCAATCGTACAGGTGTGGCTTTATGTGAAATCGTCTCTGAACCAGATATGCGATCGGGTGCAGAGGCGGCTGCCTACGCTCAAGAACTAAGGCGAATTATGCGCTATCTCGGTGTTTGCGATGGCAACATGCAAGAAGGATCACTACGTTGTGATGTGAATATCTCTGTCCGTCCTGTTGGGCGTGAGAAGTTCGGCACGAAAGTGGAAATCAAAAATATGAACTCCTTCAATGCGATTCAAAGAGCAATTGATTTTGAAATTAATCGCCAAGTGAATGCGATCGAAACTGGTAGTGAAGTCATCAAACAAGAAACTCGCCTGTGGGAAGAAAACACTCAACGCACAATCAGTATGCGTTCCAAAGAAGGTGCGAGCGACTATCGCTATTTCCCAGAACCTGACCTGATGGCGATCGAAGTTCCACTGACTACGTTAGCGCAATATCGTTCAGAACTTCCCACACTACCATCCGCCCACCGTCAACGTTACCGCGATGAATTTGGGCTGACTCCCTACGATGCGGCTCTGATTGCCGACGATCGCAGCATTGCCGAATTCTTTGATGCCACGATTCTCACTGGTGCGGAACCAAAGCAAGTCTTTAATTGGGTAATGGGTGACGTTACAGCCTATCTCAATGAGAACAAGCTCAAGATTGCTGATATTGCACTCACTCCTACAGTTTTAGGGGAGATGATCAGACTAATCACCGATGGAACAATCAGCAGCAAAATCGCTAAAGATATCTTGCCTGAGCTCATCCTCAAAGGCGGATCTGTTAAGGATTTAGTTGCATCTAAAGGGTTAACTGTCCTCGCTGGTGCGGAACTTGAGAAAATCATTGATGAGATTATTGCAGCTAATCCTAAGGAAGTGGAACAGTACAAGGCTGGTAAAACTAAGCTCTTAGGATTCTTTGTCGGTCAAACCATGAAGAAAACCCAAGGACGAGCTGAACCACAATCAACCAATAAATTGATTGCTGACAAACTAGCAGAATAGAGAAACAGGAAGGCGCTTCGCGCCTTCCTGTTTCTCTTAAATCATTATCTAGTGCTTACACAAATAAAATTACTTGCTATAGCTTAAAAAAACTGCGAATGGAGTTTAGATATAGTGGTTCATTAGTAGAGGCGGTGTTATTGTGCCCAGCATTGGGAATGAGAACGATTTGTTTTTTTGTCGATGTTGCTTCATACAATCGCTGAGACATGGCTGAGGGGATAAGATCATCAGCAGTTCCATGAATATAAAGCACAGGCACTGCTAGCGATCGCACCTTAGTGATCGAATCAAAACGTTGATGAATTAACAAATCAATCGGAAAAATGCGATATTTAGGATCGAGTTGAGCCATGTCACTCATCGAAGTGAATGAAGCATCGACAATCATTCCCCATGCATCGGGATGCTTCGCAGCAAGATCGATCGCGATCGCACCACCTAAAGAATGCCCATAAATCATAATCTGATTTGGTTTATAGCCTTTTTGGATTAGATAATCCCAAGCTGTCTGAGCATCTGTGTAAACCGATGATTCTGTAGGGAATGCGCCTTCACTTCTGCCATAGCCGCGATAGTCAATTACTAGAACTGAGAAACCCATCCGCATTAAGCGATTAGCATGTTTTGCATTTGCACTAATATTTTTACCCTTGCCATGCAAATACAAGATAACTTTAGAATCGCCGAAATTACTTTTTGCTTCTTGCTTAGCATTGGGTAACCACCAGCCATGAATATTTTCAGTTTTTCCATCTACATTCTGGACAGGAATCAAGACATCCTCATACGTGGCATTAAACTCAGCAGGTGTAGTCGTAATTTCCTTAACTGGTGAAAAGACTAACCTCGTTTGCCCAAACCACAGTACAGCACAAACAGAACTGTAAAAACTGGCGATTACAATCCCTGCGATCGTGACAGGGCGAACCCAACGCTTAGGCGATCGTTTTTGGATCTGTTCATGTTGCAATGATTCTAGAGATGATTCAGACATTAAAGTTTGAGGCTTTGTGTTTTGTTATTTACAGCAATTTACGATCAAAATAGCATATTGGATTTTTTAAAAATCAAGTATAAAAACCAAAAACCTGTACCGCCCGCTGCGCGGGCGGTACAGGTTTTTGGTTTTTATATATTCAAAATCTATTGCATGTTTGCACTATTGCTGTAATATAGTTAAGCACTAAAAAAGCAATTGCGGTCATGGTGGAATGGTAGACACGCCATCTTGAGGTGGTGGTGGCGAAAGCTGTGAGAGTTCGAGTCTCTCTGACCGCATATTAAAAATAAAAAAGCAGCGTTAGGCGCTGCTTTTTTATTTTTCGATAACATTGTAGTAACCTTGAATTTTAGTTTACAAACTACTCCAAAACTCATGCCTCGCCAAGTCAATTGCCAAGAAGAATGCACCAATGGCTGTGTTCTCGGAGATCAATGCCCCAACTTAGAATATCTAGCTAAAGCTCGCAAACTTTTAGCCGAAACATCAATCGATAAGTTGATCGAAATTTCTGATTCTCGTTTTCTGCCTCCAAATGCTCCTGCTGACAAATAAAAAAAGCCTCGCTTAGCGAGGCTTTTTTTATTTGAGTTTCTCTTTTGCCTGTTTCCAGAGATTGTCTAGCTCCTCGGCAGTGAAGCTATCAATTGGGCGATCGCTTAAGGTCTCAATCACCTCAAGGCGCTGAATAAATTTATGGTTGGTTGATTGCAGAGCCCCCGATGGATCGAGATCATACCAACGCGCCACATTAATTAAGGTGAATAGTAAATCTCCTAGCTCCGCCTGTTGATTTTCCTTTGATTCGTGCTCTAGAGCATGACGCAGTTCATCCAACTCCTCATGAAATTTCGCCCAGACACCATCGGCATTTTCCCACTCAAAACCATTCGCAGCAGCTTTTTGAGATATTTTCATGCCAGCCGTTAAGGGCGGCAGCGATCGCGCATAGCGTTTGAGTTTGTAGCTCAGTCTTTGGGTCGTCGCTAAGTCTTCACCCTTTTCTTCAGCCTTAATTCTCTCCCAGTTTTGATGAATTTCATCCATATTTTCAGTCTTAACATCACCAAATACATGGGGATGTCGGCGGATCAGCTTTTGAGCGATCCCTTCTGCAACTTCTGCGATCGCAAATTGATTAGTTTCACTAGCTATTTGCGACTGCAAAACCACTTGCATTAGCAGATCCCCCAACTCTTCTGCGATCGCCTTACTATCACCACTCTGGATTGCATCCACTACCTCATAGGCTTCCTCAATCACATAGGGGATCAAACTTTCGGGTGTTTGCTTTAAATCCCAAGGACAGCCACCATCTGGCGATCGCAACTTTGCCACCACATCGATTAAATGCTGCATTGCGATCAAGTTAGCCGAAGAATTAACAGTTGGTTCTAAAGACATAACATTTGTTTAATATTAAGAAAAGTAACGAAATGCTATAATACTATGTATAAAAAAATATTGCTTTTAACACACTATATACAGCATCAAGTTTGATGCTGGAGTTCCGCCCATGAGTAATACCGCTAGTCCTGATCCTGAAATGCTCAGACAACTTCTAGAACCATTACTAGAAGATTTCACATATTGGTTTAACCGCTCTCAGAAATTACTCGCCAATGAGCGCTTAAACTTCATAGAAGAATCAGATCAGCAAAATCTACTAGAACGGGTTGAGAATGCGCTCAAAGAAGTTGCGGCGGCAAAAGCCTTGTTTAGCGTTACAGGACATCAAGTTGGCGTAGACATGACAACGATGAGACCTTGGCATCAGCTACTTATGGAGTGTCAAGCCGTAGGGATGCGCTACTATCGTAATCAAGTAATTTAAAACTTTAACTTTGATTTTAATTTTAGTCCCTGATTTTTCACTTTAAACATTAATTCACGTAATTTACATATTTTCAAGGAAAGTAGACATGGTACAGATCCTTTATATACTCGCATTTACGATCCTCTCCATCTTCGCGATCAGTAATCTCATTCGTAGCATGATTGCACTTTCCCAAAATGATTCAAGAGGCTATCAAGACAATCGTAGTCGTCGAGTAGCTCCTCAATATGCCCATCCTGAATTATGGGATAAGGATGGCAAATATATCGATGAACCATTAATGGTAATTAAATCAATTAACGTTGATGATGCTCGTTCAAGACTTGATGCTTTATACAACTCATCACCTAGCGGCGATAAATAATCAAACATAAAACCCATTCATAGAGTTGCGGCGCTTTGCGCCGCAACTCTATGAATGGGTTTTATATAGCTATAACTGTTTTTATTGAGATACGAATGACCCACAGTTTATTAGTTTGTACTACCTGTGCCAGCACTTGGCAAAATGGCAAAAAGGTAGGTGTTAGTGGTGGTGAAAAATTACTAAAAGAGCTTTCTCAATTACATCAAAGTTGGGAATCGCGATCGCAGTTTGAGATTCGTGCTGTTTCCTGCATGAGCGCTTGTAGCCATGCCTGTGTTGTTACCTTTGCTTCCGAAGGTAAATATTCCTACTTATTTGGGGACTTGCCCAGTGATGTTGAAAATATGCCGACAACTGCATCAGCTATTTTGTCCTGCGCAGAAATATATTGCGATCGCTCTGATGGAATGCTGTCATGGAAAGAACGCCCCGAACCGCTGAAAAGTGGCGTAATTGCTCGTATACCACCTTTATAAAAAAGAGCACCAAGCAATCTTTTTTATGATTTTTATAATAGGAATTGCTACTAAAATGCCTTAGAGCAATTTTCGAGCAAACGAACATAAAAAATTTAAAATTCTTGTAAAGCAAGACTTTTAAATTTTTATTGATTCAGGTTTAAGCGCAAAGCGCTGTAAAATCAAGGTATATGTATTGCCAGTCATGTTAGGACAAAATCAAAACCCAAAAGAGAGTTGCGGCGTTTAGCTCCGCAACTCTCTTTTGGGTTTTATATCCTGATACACTTGGCGACAGCTATAACAAAAGAAATTCTGGTAATGTGGACAAATCTTTCTACATATTAAAGACAAAACTCAAATTTGTAACACCTCATGCAAGGCACGCTCAGAGAAATTGACGTACATACAATTATCCACCTAATCGAGTTTGGGCAACGAACTGGAGAGTTGTTGATTGAATCAAACACAGGGCAATTCTGGTTTTTATTTTTTGATAACGGAGAATTGATCTACGCTACCGACACTGATAGTAACTTGACTCGTTTGCGCGATTATTTGCATGGATTAGGTTTAGATCATGCGCTGGATCATTTATCTAGCTCAAAGCTGGGGATTAATGTTTTAGAGTATGGTCAAATTTGGGCGCTCCTTGAAGCCAAAATCCTCACACCTGATCAGGCTAAATCGATACTCGAAAGCACAATCAGAGAGGTGCTGTTTGACATTATTGGTCTCTATCAAGGCACATTTGTTTTTGAAATTAGCGCAGCACTTACGCCAAAGTTAACAAAATTCAAGTTTTCACAGATTGCTTCTGGATATTCCCAACAGCTTCAGCAATGGAAGAGATTTTATCCAGTTTTACAATCGATCGATCAATGTCCCATATTGCTTACTCAGGAAGCTTTACCGCTTTTGAATACTTGGATTGATGGCAAAACGACAATCCGTCAGTTATCGCGATATACAGAACGAGATATTAGCCAAATAGGTAAATTGATATACGATGCAATCTCCTTTGGGCAAGTTGCAATTACTCCATTAGCTATGAGTGTACCGCCGCAAGTAAAAGTAAAATCACCCAGAATTTTATGCGTTGATGACAGTGTGACAATTTGTCGTGCTGTTGAATATATTCTGCATAATAACGGCTTCCAAGTTATGGCAGTATCTAGCCCTATTAAAGCTTTAAGCTTAATTTTTCAACATAATCCTGATCTGATTTTGTGTGATATCAGTATGCCAGAGATTGATGGATATGAGTTATGTGGAATGCTCCGTAAGTCCAGCGCGTTTGCGAAGGTTCCAATTATTATGCTCACTGGAAAGGATGGCTTTATAGATCGCGTCAAAGCGCGGATGGTTGGAGCTACTGAATATCTGACCAAACCCTTTGGGGAAAAGGAGTTATTGACAACGGTAGAAAAATATAGCAAACGATAAGGGTACTGTAATTACCGAAATTGTAGTCATATTTTTGGTAATTAGTATAAGGGTTTGCTTTGCAAACCCTCATTGGTAAACCGTTATAGCCTTAAACCTTGAGCAGCTATCAGATTAGTTGCGGCAGCTACATCAACTGGTGGAGAGAACAAAAATCCCTGCCCATAGTCACAGGAAAGCGATCTCAAAACATTAGTATGTGATTCTTTGTCTATGCCTTCGGCAACTACTTTTAGTTTCAACTGTTTAGATAGGTTAATAATCATTGAAGTGATTTCCAAACTATTTGAATTAGTGTCAATCTCTTTAATAAAAGAGCGATCAATTTTCAAGGCTGTGATTGGTAGAGATTGAAGATAAGAGAGAGAAGAATAGCCCGTACCAAAGTCATCAATTGATAGACCGATTGATCGTTTCCGAAGTTGGGCTAAAACATCGATCGCAGTATCGATGTTTTTCATTAACACACTCTCAGTAATTTCTAAATTCAAGCTTTCTCCAGTTAAGCCTGCGGAGCTTAGACTGCGATCAATATCCTCTAACAGCGATGGATCAATCAATTGTAAGCTCGATAGATTAACGCTAATGCTGTCTGGACAAACATCAGGGAATTGAGCTTTCCATCGCCCAAGCTGTGAACAAGCTTCTGATAAGAGGTCACGACCTAATGGAACAATCAGTCCTGTTTCTTCTGCTAATGGAATGAACTCTAGCGGTGAGATCCATCTTTGACTTGGAGTCTGCCACCGAGCCAAAGCTTCAAAGCTTATAATTTTCCCATTGTGCAATGAAAAAATTGGCTGATAATGCACTAGTATTTGCTTGGATTCTATCGCTTCTTGTAAATTAATTTCAAGGTTCAATCGATGGATAGCCTTCCGTTGCATACTATCATTAAAGAAAATCGTACGTTCTCGATCATGCCTTGCGTAGTCGAAGGCAGTGTCAGCCGCCCTCAAAAAGCCTTCTGGCTGTTTATCTTCTAAGTCGCTTGTGACCGCCCCTATATGCGTTTTTGATGATATCGTAATCTCCTCAAGTTGAACTGGAATATTGAAAAGTTGATGAAGCTGTTGAATATAATCTTTAATAGTGGATAAATCTTTAACATCCTTTAGCAATATCGCAAATTCATTACTTTCCAATCGAGCGACGACTTTAGATGGAATATTCCAGTTCCCCAAGCGATAAGCAATTTCAACTAAGAGGCGATCGCTAAGCTTATGTCCAAAACCCGACTTAATTATAGGATAGCGTTCTACATCTAGCTTTAATACTGCGAAAGAAATGCCTTCCGTTCTTTTTAATTCAATACTTTGAGCGATTTTTTGCAGCAGTCCATAGCGATTGCTTAAGCCAGTCAGTTGGTCGTAAAATACTAAGCTATGGAGTCGATCTAGAGTTGATTGAAGTTTTTGCTTTTGATCTCTCAAATCATGAACAAATGCTAGCGTTTTGTTAATTGTAATTTCTAAGTCTTCAAAATCAATGGGCTTTATCAAAAAGTCAAAAGCCCCACGATTCATGGCTGCGCGAATGTTCTTCATGTCCCCAAAAGCGGAAATAACCACGGCTTTCAGAGGCCCCTCAAACTCTGCTAAGTTTGTCAACAAGGTTAATCCATCCATCTTCGGCATCTGGATATCAGTCAAGATCATGTCAATCGAATTCGATTCCCGTAGAATCTCTAGTGCTTCTAATCCATTTTGAGCAAACTGAAAACTAAGCTCCCCATTCCGAATTCTTTTTCTAAATATTTGCTTAAAAAGACGTTGGATTTCAAACTCATCATCAACTACTAGTACTAAATTTGTCTCTTCTTTCATAGTTACTTTTTGGAGTAGGTATCCTGAATATCAATATATATAAATCTTTCTAATATTGGGTTAGTAACTAATGGGACGGGGAACGTACATAATAAACCTCTTGCTGAATCGCGAAGTAGGTCAACCATGAGGGAATTGACCCCTATCCAAAAATAAAATCCGTTGGGGCTGCTCCCCAGTGCCAGCCGAGTACAAAAGCTACCGCAGGAAGACATTCCATGTAACATCAGTTAGTATATTAAATTTTTCAAGTATATCTGTTAGGTATCGTAACAATTATTTCAGTAAATTGGCTAGTATCAGTATTAATAGCTAAAGTGCCTTTATGTTGCTTGACAATTATATCGTGAGTGAGAGAAAGACCTAGCCCAGTACCCTCTCCCGGCGGTTTAGTTGTAAAGAAAGGATCTAAGATCTTTACTTGGATATCTTGAGGAATGCCACAACCATTGTCACGAATCCGAATCTCGACGCGATCGCCTAGACTGCGCGTCGAAAGGTGGAGGGTAGGCAGATATTTTTCTGTATCTTTAGATAAGTTTAAAAGATTCTTTTGGTAACGCATAGCATCACAAGCATTATCAATGAGATTAATGAAAGCCCGACTCATAGATCCAGTAACTAGATCTACTAAATCTAAATCGGCAGTATAGTCAGTCTGAATCGTGATGTTAAAGTCACTATCTTGCATTTTCTTACTGTGATACGCCAGTTTTAAGGATTGGTCAAGTAAATCATTAATTTGAGTCGGATGCGGCATCATCTTTGCATCATCAGTACGGGCATGTTGCATCATATTAGCGATGATATTTTCGGCTCTTCGACTATGAGCGCGAATAGTCGTGGAATTTTCTTGGAGGTCTGAGATCAATGACTCGACCAAATCTGAGGTGTCGAGATCTAAAGAAGGGAACAAAGGCTGAATTGTCTCCAGCAATTCTTGGCTGAGTTCAATTGAGCCGAGTGCGTAGTTTGTAACAAAGTTAAGTGGGTTACGCAGCTCATGGGCAATACCAGCCGTGAGCGTACCAAGTGCGGCAAGTTTTTCTTGAGCAATAATCCGCTCTTGGGCGTTTACAAGTGCGGCAGTTCGTTCTTTGACTCGGAGTTCGAGGCTTTTATTTAGTTGAGATAATTCTTGGAGAAGCTGATCGCGTTCTAGTTCTGCGGTTTTGCGATCGCTAATATCCTCAGAAATGCAGATCAAATAATCAGGGTTACTATGCTCATCGAATATAGGCACTTTAACGGTATGCAGAATTCTGCGACCTAAAGTCAAACTGTCAATTGGTTCTTCAGGAATATCTTCAATTTTACCGAGCGCAAATGATGAACGATCTTTCTCATTAAAGAAATGAGATTGCTCTTTAGGGAAAATATCATAGAGCACCCTACCAATTGCTTGCTCTTTGGTCAAACCAAACAGACTTTCACAAGTATTATTCCACAGCAAAAATTCGCCAAATCTTTCTTCTTTGCCATTTTTGACGAATAGAGCCACTGGTAAATTTTCAATAATTGATTCTAAAAAGTTACGAGCTTTTAATAGCTCCTGTGTTCGTTCTTGTACACGTTGCTCTAGCTCTGTATTCAATATTTGTAAATCTTCAAATACCTGCATTCTCTCTAGTTCGGCAGATGCCCTCGCTCCAAAGATACGCAGTAATAGTTCCGCCCGTTTTGGATTTGCTAATGGTTCGCGATTTAGGACACAAATCACCCCGATCTTTTCACCCGCAGAATTTTGTAATGCCATTCCTATATAATTATCTACATCCATTTTTACTAAATCCTCATCAAGAGGGAATAGTTGTTTTACTCCAGAAGAACAGTTGTAGATTCCAGCTTGAAAAGCTGTTCCGCTGGGAGTATGAGCAATTGGATAGGTAAGATTAGGCTGAACCTGATCGTCGGCATACCATGCCATAGTTTCTAGGTTTTCTCCAGACACCTTGGAAATGAGGACGTGGGAAACATCAAGGGCGATCGCAATATGCTTAACTAATTCTGGGAAAAATTCTTTGCCAGTAACCGAGGCAGTACCTTCCATCAAACTTTGAAGTGCTAATTCTGATTGCTTGCGATCGCTAACATCTCTAACTAAAAGCAAAACTTCATCTTCTGTATAAGGGACAATTCTCACTTCTTCGGTTTGAGTCTTGCCATCCACCAATATCTCTTGATCGTAAAGTTGAATACTCCCAGTTTCAAGAGCCGCATTGATCATCTGCATTCTTTGTTCAGCTACATTAGGAGGTAAATCCTTATTTAGATTAGACCCAACAAAGTCTTCAGGCTTCCCAAAGATTTTAAAGCTCTCCGTACTATGGAATTCTAGATAGGTTCCATCTTTACGGATTCGCATGAGTAGATCGGGCAAAGCTCTAATTAAGGCAGCTTTATGGGATTCACTTTCCTGTAAGGCTTTTTCAGCAATTTTGCGATCGCTGATATCCCGCCCTATGATCAGAGTTTCATCTTCACCACAAGCTACCAACCGAAATTCTTCAATTTGTAAGATGCCCCCAACCATAATCTCCTGCTCATAGACTTGCATTTCTTTGGTTGCTAAAGCATTATGAATCGCTTGCATGCGTCTTGCTCCCAAATCAGGTGGTAGGGTGTCTTTCACATGATCACCTACAAAGTCTCCAGTTTTACCAATCACATTGAAAGCGTTAGTCGCGTAGAAATCAAGATATATCCCTTCTCGGTTAACCCGCATAACTAAATCAGGTAAAGCTTCTATCAAAGCACGCTGTTTGGCTTCGCTGAGCCTTAGAGCTTCTTCATTTTTTTTGCGATCGCTAATATCAGATAATGAACCGACAAATCCAACAACATCACCATTTATATTGCGTTCGGGAACGGCTTGAACAATCCCCCACTTAACAGAACCATCAGAAAAAAGATATCGATGTTCAAGACAATATTCAGGATCATTCCCTAGATTTACCTGTTCGACAAAGTTATTCCAAGCGGCATACATCCAATCGCGATCGTCAGGGTGTAAGTTTTTACCCCAGCCATCACCTAAATTTTCATCTAAAGTTAGTCCAGTAATTTCTAGGGTTTTGGCATTTGCATATGTGCAAACGCCTTTAGTATCGTTGCAAAAAATCCCAACGGGGCTAATTTCAGAAATTATTCGATATCGTTCTTCGCTGATCTGTATTTGTAGGGTGCGTTCTTGTACCTGCTTTTCCAAACTGGTATTTAACACTTCTAATTCGCATTTAGCTTGTTTGAGGTCTAAGTATTGTTGCTCGATTGTGCGATCTTGCTGATAACTTCGTAAAGCCTCAGATACAGTTAGTTGGAGATCTTGCTCATTCCATGGTTTTGACATAAACCGATAGAGACTGCCACGATTGACAATATTGCCCACATCTTCGGCACGCGCTTGCCCTGTTAGCATAACTTTGAGTATTTTAGGATGGCGATCGTGCAGGTTAATCAAAAACTGATCGCCTTTCATGCTAGGCATAATTTGATCTGCAATCACAAGTGGCAGATCATGCCCGTTGTCTAGAATATCCTCAACAACCTCTAAAGCTTCTTCTGCACTTTCGGCAATTTCAATCGCAAAGTCAGGGAAGTATCGCATTAATTGGGTTCTAAGGGCAAAAAGAACATTGCGTTCATCGTCAACACAAAGAATTGTTGGGTTGCTCATCGCTTGTCTCCAAAGTCAGAATTGACGATAGTTAATAAATTTAGGACTTACGCAGTAGAACTGCAATCAAGTGTGGGTAAAAGCTCAACCCCTTTGCATCGGATTGCTTAGAAATATTCTTTAGTGCGATCAAGCCCAAAGATTGCAAGATTGATCACAAAAAATATCGCAATTTATTAACTTTTTATAAAAATTGTGTTTGTTACTTCAGCACACAACATTATTATTGATAGTATATCAAGACATAGATGGTAGGCGAACAGTAAAGCAAGTGCCCTGACCAATCTCACTACTGCAATCAACATAACCGTTGTGGAGTTCGATGATTTGCTTCACTATGGCAAGTCCTATTCCTGTCCCTTCGTAGCTACGGTTGAGACCACTGTCAAGTTGAACAAATGGCTGAAATAGCTTACTTTGATCGCTAGTGGCAATGCCAAGCCCAGAATCAGTAATTGAGAAACAAATCCAAGAGTTAATTTTCAAAACATCCAAACTCACCCTACCGCCATTGGGGGTAAATTTGACCGCATTATCGAGTAAGTTGATCAATACTTGTCTCATCCGTAGCGGATCAACTTCAATAGATTTTATATCTGGAGCCAAGTTTGTCGTAATTTGAATCTGTTTTTTAAGAGCCTGTTGTTTCACAGCCTCTATACTTGAATCACACAAATCCGCAATCACTACAGATGTGATACTGAGCTTTAGTATACCTGCTATAAGTTTTGAGATATCTAAAATATCATTAATCAATTTCAGTAGATGATTACTGCTACTTTCGATAATGGCGATCGCTTTCTTTTGACTCGGATTAATTGTGCCATAAACTTCATCAAGCAAACATTCTGATACCCCTAAGATAGAGGTGAATGGTGTACGTAGTTCATGGCTCATCATGGAGAGGAACTCATCTTTGAGCTTGGAAACCCTTGCGAGTTCTACATTAGCACTTTCGAGATCCCTATTCAACGCTATCAACTCCAGATTAGTTTGCTCTAGGGCTAACTGATGCTTGATAATTTGTTTCTCTTGCTGAAATTTCCGCAAGGCTTCCGATACAGTTAGTTGCAAATCCGTTTCGTTCCATGGCTTAGATATAAAACGATAGAGATTACCTCGATTGACTACATTACCAATATCTTCAACATTGGCTTGACCTGTCAGCATCACCTTGAGAATCTCAGGATATCGAGTATGGAGTTCGATCAAAAACTCATCCCCTTTCATCTTTGGCATGATCTGATCAGCAACTACTAAAGCAACATCAAACCCATTAGACAAAATCTCCTCAATAACTTCTAATGCTTCAGCTCCACTTTCTGCAATTTCAATTTTGTAATCTGGGAAAAAACGCATTAACTGGTTTCTAAGCATCAGAAGAACATTACGCTCATCGTCAACACAAATAATAGTGAGGTTATTCATCAGGGATCTCTAAAGTCGGAGTTGATAAAATAAGGTAATTAAAAATGCAGCAGTTCTTTAATCTAAATCATGAGTATGATTAATTGGGGATCAGGACTCCCTGTCTTCAGTTAAAGGAATTATAACCGAAAATGTGGCTCGACCGATCTGACTTCTAACTTGAATATCACCATCGTGTTTTTGCAAGATCTGTCGGACAATATCTAATCCTAAACCGCTACCTTCCCCCCTCGGTTTACTTGTCACAAACGGCTCGAAAATTTTTTCCTGCATCTCTATCGGAATGCCATTACCAGAATCTGTTATTTCTACAACTACATATTTTGATTGCTGCGATATAGAAATCTCTAAAGTGCCTTGCTGTCCAATCGAGTAGATGGCATTGTCAATTAAATTTACCCACACTTGTGTGAGTTCATCTGGATCACAAAAAAGATTGGGTACTGGGTCGTATTTGCGGATAACTTCAATGCCCTGTTTCAATCGACTTTGATAGAGCGTCAGAGCTATCTCAATCCCATCGCTAATTTGGACAAAACTCTTCTCGTTATTTTGACTTTGATGGCTATAAGTTTTGAGCGCGAACACGATCTTAGCGGCGCGATCTACTTCCTGCTGAATGCTAAGGGTACTTTGTCGCTGCATTAACAATTTATATGCCACCTGTAAAATGTCGCAACAGTTCGGGGCTTGCAGAATGGATTGATAAAGATGTAGATCTACCCTCAATTGCATCTGACTGAGTTGCATCGCAATACTATCTGCTTCAGCAATGCCTTGGGCTGTTAGTTCGCTTTGCAGTTGTCGCCGCAGATGCCGCTCTTCTTTAGTAGATAAAGTCTGAGTCTGCTGAAGAGATGTATTCACCAATTTCAAAAATTCTTCCTGTTGCTGGGGAGATAAACTTTGCATGAGTTGAGGCAATTGCTGAAGGGAGGTACTGCTTGCCGTGGCGATATTGCCTGTAGCAGCGCGAATTACAGCTAGAGGCGTGTTGATCTCGTGAGCAATACTAGCGGTGAGTTGTCCCAATACAGCCATTTTTTCGGAATGAATCAGCTCGGATTGGGTGGCTTGGAGAGTCGCTAATGCTTTGGAGAGCTCCTGCGTACGATCTTCTACCATTTGTTCTAAGGTTTGGGAATATTTCTCAAGTTGTTGACTGGCTTGTTCTAATCCAGATGTGCGCTCAGCGACTTGCTGTTCTAGGCTTTTGGTGAAACGTCTTAATTGTAGATGGGTTGCGACTCTTGCCAGTACTTCAGCCTCTTGAAACGGCTTAGTAATGTAATCGACAGCTCCTAGTTCAAATCCCTTAGCTTTACTTTTAGCATCCGCTAGAGCCGTCATGAAGATCACTGGAATCTCCCTTACGACATCAATTTCTTTTAATTTTTGACAGATTTCAAATCCGTTCATAATCGGCATCTCAACATCAAGTAAGATCAGGTCTGGTAATTGCCATTGCAGTTGCTCTAACATCATTTTGCCATTAGTAGCGAATGCTACCTCAAATCCAGCATCAATCAGTACATCGGAAATAACATCTAAGTTAATCGGTGTATCATCAACAATCAAAATTATTTCGGAATTAGGGAAGAACATAGATAGAGGCTTTTTAAAATCAGATGAAGGTTGCCAGAGATAAATTATAGGGATATCGTTATTGTTAGATACTTTGTTTGGATAAAACTTGCGATTTAATGATTGGTATCAGAACGATGAAAGTAGTTTGGCTAGGTTGACTCCGAAATTGGATGTCGCCATTATGCTTTCGCACGATCTGTCGGACAATATCTAATCCTAATCCACTGCCTTCTCCTCTCGGTTTAGTCGTTACAAACGGCTCGAAAATGTTTGCTTGCGTTTCTGAAGAAATTCCACCGCCAGAATCTGTGATCGTCACAACCACATACTCATGTTCCTGCGTTACAGTAATTTCTAGCCTGCCCTGTTGTCCCATAGCATAGATGGAGTTGTCAATCAAATTTACCCATACCTGAGTTAGTGCATCTGGGTCGCAGAGAACATCAGGAACATCTTGGTAATTGCGGATCACCTCAATTCCATGTTTGAGGCGATTATGATAAAGCGTCAGGGCGACTTCAATACCATCGCTGATTTGGGCAAGAATCTTCTCATCATTATTTTGACTTTGATGGCTATAGGATTTGAGAGCAAATACGATCTTAGCAGCGCGGTCTACTTCCTGCTGAATGCTATGGGTGCTTTGATGTTGCAATACTAGCTTGTATGCCACCTGTAAAATGTCATAACAGTTTGGGGCTTGCAGAATGGATTGATAAAGCTCAAGATGAGAAGACAGTTGCATCTGACTGAGTTGAGTCGCAATGCTGGCGGCTTCGGTAATACCTTGTGCTGTTAGTTCGCTTTGTAGTTGTCGCCGCATTTGCCGCTCATCTTTGGTAGATAGAGGCTGAACCTTCTGAAGGGCGGCATTCACCAAACTCAGGAACTCCTCCTGTTGTTGAGAAGTCAGACTTTGCATGAGTTGAGGCAATTGCTGAAGAGATATACTGCTTGCTGCGACGATATTACCTGTGGCCGCGCGAATCACACCTAGAGGCGTATTGATCTCGTGGGCGACGCTGGCGGTAAGTTGACCTAATGCTGCCATCTTTTCGGATTGAATCAGTCCTGCTTGTGTAGATTGGAGATTGGATAATGCCTGCGAAAGTTCTAGGGTTCGTTTTTCCACTCTCAGTTCTAGGGTCTGGGTATACTCTTCGAGTTGTTGTGCTTGATGTTGGAGCAGTGCTTCATTGGCTTTGCGATCGCTGATATCGCGACAAACGCAGATCAGATCGCCATTCCCTGAAATGATCAGTGACAGTTCTTCATCAAAGGTTGTGCCATCTTTACGCTTTGCGATCGCTTCGCCACGCCAGTGTTTTTGCTCCATCAAGATCGGAAATATATCTTGTTCAAACTTGCGAACCTCTTCAGGCATATACATATCGCGCCAAGTTTTGGTGATCAACTCTGCGGGTGAGTCGTAACCAAAGATTTGGGCGTGGGCTTCATTTAAGTAAATGTAATTGTCGTTTTTGAGAATGGCAATGCCATCCAATGATGCCTCAACGGCGGTTAGCTGCCGCTGTAACATAAGTTCGGCTTGTTTGCGATCGCTGATATCTCTCTGCAAACCAACCATCCGTAAAGGCTTGCCATCGGCATCAAAGGCAACTACTTTGCCGTAGTTCGCCATCCATTTCCACTCTCCAGTTTTAGAAAGGGCTCGATATTCAACCCGATAGGGAACTGTGTTGTCTTGCAGGTGGGCATTGAGTAAGTCCATCACTGTAGGTAGATCGTTAGGATGGAATAATTGACTCCAAGTATCGACACGATCTGGAAGTTCGCCAACCTCGTAGCCCAACATTCCCAGCCATCGGGGACTCATGTAGGCTTCACCAGTCACAATATTCCAATCCCACAAGCCATCGCCTGAGCCTTCAAGAGCTAGTTGCAATTGTTCTTGGTTTAAGCGAATAGCTTCCTCGGCTTGTTTGCGCTCGGTAATATCAACTGCTACGCCAATGATACGCCCGCCAGTGCCATCTTCATTTTGAGCTACTTTCCCATTCACAGCCACCCAACGGATTTCTCCATGAGGGTGGTTAATTCGATATTCGACTTTGTAGGGGGATTGGGTGGTAAAACTATGAGCAAGGGCGCTAAATACTCGCGCTTGGTCTTCGGCATAAACCAGTTTCAGAAAAGCCTCGCGATCTCCAGAGAATGTACCAGGGGCAAAGCCAAAAATCGCTTCTGTCCGTTCTGACCAATAGCCTGTATCCATATTGGACTCCCAAGTACCCATTTCGGAAGCTTCTAGGGCAATTTGCAACCGCATTCTCTCAGCTTGGAGGCTTTGTTCTGCTTGTTTGCGATCGCTAATATCTTGAACGACCCCAATAAAGTATTCTGGCTCTCCATTCAAGTTATATATTAGCGATACATTAAGGTTTATCCAAATAATGCGACTATCTTTGTGAATGTATCGCTTTTCTATGGAAAATGACTTACTCTCTTCTGCCAGCAGTTTCCTAATATTTGCCTTGTCTATCGCAATGTCATCAAGGTATGTAATTTCCTCAAAGGATTTATTGATTAGCTCGGCTTCAGTGTAGCCAATAATATCGCAAAATTTCTGGTTGAGTTTAACAAATTGTCCATTTAAGTTTGCCTGTGCCATTCCCACAGCAGCTTGCTCAAAAGTGGCGCGAAACATTTCTTCATTTTGTTTTTGAGATATCTCTACCCTTCGACGCTCTGTATCGTCTCGGGTATTAACGACTACGCCTACGATCACACCGTTCTCCTCAAAATATGGAGAATAGGTAACTCGAATAAAGCGATCACCTAATTTTTTGTAGTGAAACCAATCCTCATATCGAATCGTTTCACCCGCAAGACATCGATCTAACCTTGGTTTAATCAAATTTTGGAACGTATCTTCACCATTGAAATCAGGAATCGAGTGTCCAATAATATCTTCCAATTTCTGACCATTACGATCTAAATAGATTTGATTGACCAATCGATAGGTATAGTTTCGGTCAACTAGAGCCATCCCATCTGGAGAGGATGAGATCATCCGCTCATAATGCCTCAAGATGGTTTCTGTCTGTTTGCGATCGCTGATATCTCTCACAATACCTTGTAGTCCGATCGCATTGCCTTCATCATCTTTGATGGAGGTCATGTTCAGTGTTACCCATAGATAGCTACCGTCTCGACATAAATGCCGAAACTCTATGTTTTGCTGATTCTCATCTTGCTCCAGTGCCAATCTAGCAGGTGCAATAGCCCTTTCTAAGTCGTCGGGATGAATCAGTTTCGCAAAGGATTGTCCTACCCACTCAGACGGAGATAGTCCAAACATGGTCTGAAATTGGGGAGAGAGATAAGTCAAGGTGCTGTCTGCCCGTGCAGACCAAATCATGTCGTTGGCTCTTTCCACTAGCCTTCTGAATTTTCTCTCACTCTCAGCCAGAGCGACTTCGGTCTGATGATGCTCGGCTTCCAGTCGCTTTCTTTCGCTAACATCTCGCGCAATTCCACGCAACCCAATTACACGACCTTGGTCATCAAAGATCGGGGCATTATTACAAGTCATCCATACCCATTCACTATTCTTATGTTTTAACCGAAACTCCAGCCCAGATTGTTTCTGCCCAGTTTCAAAGAGTTTTTGGTGCGAGGCAATTATGGCGGAGATATCATCTGGATGGATTAATCCGTCATAAGACTGATTCAAAAATTCGCTGACATCGTAGCCCAGCATGTCTTTAAACTGTGGAGACAGATAGCTAAAGGCTCCCTCTGGAGTAATCGCATAAATGATATCGTTGACATTTTCCACAAAGGCTCGAAACTTATTTTCACTCTGTTGGAGGGTTTGATAGAGTCGGGCATTTTCGATGGAAATCGCGGCTTGAGAGCAAATTAGATTTAAGACTTCAATGCGATCGCTTGTAAACGCTCCCACGGTCAAACTATTTTCTAGATATAAAATCCCCACTAACTGCCCTTGCTTGAGAATGGGTGTACATAGAATGCTTTTGGGCTGATGTTGGATAATGTAGCGATCGCCTGCAAATTGAGCATCTACACGCGCATCATTCACAACTAATGGCTCTAAACTGCGCTTGACCTGATTTACCAAACCAACCGCCACATCTTCGCTTGATTCTAGAGATATCGGTGATGACAGGATTTGCGATGTCTGTCCATATTTCGCTAGAGCCTCGACTTGTAATTCCTGTGCAACTAGCAGCAGTATGACACATTTATCTCCACCAGCATTAGCGATCACAATATTTAAGAGCGTTATCAAAAGCTTGTCAAGTTCAACTTCTTCAGAAATTGCTTGAGAGGCTTTGAGAAGTGTCGCTAGATCTATTGCTTCAGAGTTGCTATTAGAGGAGTTACTAGATCTTGTATTGATAGAACCAAGGGGAGTAGCTTTCTGAAGAATAGGCGTGAGCAGTTGGGGATAACGATTTTCTATGTCGGTAACTTTGGCTGTTGCTCCCCAACGCATATAACCATAATATGCGTCAATCATGTATACTTGAGCGATTTTCTCTTTTCCCCAATCGAGATAGAACTTCGCAGCGAGTTCATTGGCGAGGGCTTCTTCTTGGACGTAGCCATTTTCTTTGGCTCCAGCGATCGCGCGATCATACAAATCTCTCGCTTGACTTAATTTTCCTAAAACGCGCAGATATTCGGCTTCTATCAATACGACCTTGTGTTGATAATTCATCTGAGCAGATTTAGCGAATCTCGCGAGATACTTTTGAGTAGCGCGTACTTTAGTTAGGTAAGCCCTTTGTTGCTTTTTTGATAGGTAGGGATACTGCGCTAATCTGATGAGAGCATCATAAAAATAGAAAAGCGTTTTAACAAAGGTTCCATCAATTATGCCGATCAGGGCTTCGATGATCGTAATTTGTTCCATAGCTAACGGGTATCGATAGAACAAAAAAGCAAGCTGAAGTTTGCGTAAGCTTGCATAAACTTGCAGTTGGCGATCGCTTTTAGATATCGCAGTCTCATCAAAAAAACGTCCAGTAATTTGACAAACATCGTCGGGTTTAGTTATGAGGTTTTCCAAAATCTGGCAGTTAAGATTATGCATATCTGTCATCGAAGTTTGCTGAAGTTTCTGCAAAGTAGGGAGACTAGCGATCGCGTCCCTTTGCAAATCCACAAGACTAGGGCTAATCCAATAGGATTGCGTGAAATATACACAGAGACTATAAGCAGCATACTCATTATCACCCACCTCCAAACTCACTTGATATGCTTCCATCAGTAGTGGTAATGAACTTTTTAGGTGCTCCTTACGATAAGAAATAAAACGAGTCCAGAGAAATAAAGTAGGAGCCAAGGCTTCCTTGGATGCGGTTTGGTGACATAGAGCGATCGCGGCTTTTCCGATGGCATACCCTTTATCTACTTGTCCAAGCTTCTCACAGAGTAAAAAAGCATAGACTGTATATGCCATCGATGATTTAGGAACATTACCATAACGGAGATATAGAGAAATGCCCTTAAAAGTCATAAATGGAAGAATCTCGGATAAACTGCTTTGGGCTGCCGCACCAATGGCATTAAAGAGATTGCAAATTGCTAATTTATAGGGATTTGACATAGCAGGCAGTGATAGCAAATCCTCAGGACTAGTGCCAATCATCAGATAGACCGTTGTAAAAAATCCGATGATCGTTCGCAGTTTGGATGTTTTCTTAGGAAGTTGAACACCAAAGTTAGTCAAAATCTGACGAGCATAGGAGATTGCTTCATGGGCTTGATTTTTAGCTACTAGAGCTAAAATCTGAATCTCATATAATTTTGCCCGATCCAACTGATTTTTAGTCTGTTGTAATGCTCTCGCAATCAGAATTTCCATCTGAGTATATTCCCCAGACAGATATGCAATCTCAGCAGCCAGTTGATGTAAACTTAGTGTCAGACTGTACTGATTTTGCCAACATTGAGCATCTAAAAGCTCCAATCCCATATTTAGATAGCTTGTCGCTGCTTCGTAAGCTGAGGAGGTTCGCGCTTTTTTGGCAGCCCGCCAGTTGAGATAAACTAAAGATTCCCTTTCTTTTCTATCATCAATGAGCGATATGCCACGGTTAAGATGATTAACAATATGGAACAGTTGCAACTCCTGCTCTTCGCTAGATGTACGATTTAGCAGCAGTCTACCAATATCGAGATGTACTAACTCTTTTTGAGATTCGGGAATCAGTGAATAGGCTGCCTGTTGAATGCGATCGTGCAGGAATTTATAAGTTGCATTCACATCAGTTTGCAAAATAGAACTCGTATCAGATTGGGTAAAGAACTTATAGGCTTCAGTCGTTGGAATAATTAAACCTTCCTGTAATGCTTTCCATAATGCTTTTGCGGTATTTTCTAGGGATTGTTGGAAAGCGATCGCTAAGGTCTGCAAATCAAACTGTGCACTAATACAAGCTGCTATTTTGAGGATATCCTGTGTTTCTATAGGCAACTTCTGCAATTGCCGTGCCAGAAACTCCACCACATCATCGCTAATGGCAAAAGCTATTTGAGAAAAATCCCATTGCCAAGACCGCCCATTCCAATTAAAGGTAATCAAACCATCCTCATATAACGCTTTGAGGAACTGCCTAGCAAAGAAAGGATAACCTTTAGTCTTTTCATAAACCAATTCGGTTAACAACTGTGCAATGGACAAATCGCAAATCAAGGAGTCTGCCACCAACTGATTTAGATCCTCTTGCTTCAAAGGTGGTAAGGAAATCGTATTTACCGTTGCTCCCGCCTTAACGATCTCATCCACTGTCAACATCAACGGATGCACAGGTGAGACCTCGTTATCGCGATAAGCACCCAACACCAATAGATGTCCCGTATCCTGCATCAATAGTTGCAATAATTTTAAGGAAGCTAGATCTGCCCATTGCAAATCATCCAGAAATAAAACTAAGGGATTTTCGGCAGTGGTAAAGACTTGAACAAACTTCCGAATCAATAGATTGAAGCGATTTTGAGAGGCATTGCCTGATAGCTCTGGCGCTGGTAGTTGATTGCCAATAATATTTTCTAGTTCAGGAATCACCTCGATCAAAATCTGTCCATTTTCACCAGTCACTTCGAGAATGCGATCTCTCCATGTTTGTAGCTGTAGATCTGACTCTGATTGTAACTGCCCCATCAAGTCGCGGAAAGCCTGCACAAAAGCACTAAAGGGAATATTGCGCTGAAACTGATCGAACTTGCCCTTAATAAAATGGCCATGTTGTCTGACAATTGGTTTGTGAACTTCGTTTACTACAGAGGTTTTACCGATACCTGAGAAACCTGCCACTAGCATCATTTCGCTACTGCCTTGTGATACTCGGTCAAATGTGGACAGGAGACTGGCTACTTCTGTCTCTCGTCCGTACAGTTTTTCGGGAATAGTGAAGCGATCGCTAATATCTCTTGTCGCAATCTCAAACGGTATAATGATTCCTGTCTGTTTAAGTTGATTTAGGCAGATTTCTAGGTCATACTTTAATCCCAACGCACTCTGATAGCGATCTTCGGCATTCTTTGCCATCAGCTTGGCGACGATTTGTGTGATTGTATCTGGGATCTCTGACTTGAATTCACTTACTAATGGTGCTAATTTAGCAATATGACAATGTACTATTTCCAAGGGATCGTCTGAACGAAATGGCAATTGTCCTGTGAATAGTTCAAATAAAGTCACACCTAGAGCATAAAAGTCACTGCGATAGTCAATCCCCCGATTCATCCGTCCAGTCTGTTCGGGAGACATGTATGCGAGGGTTCCTTCTAAAATATTTGCACTAATTAGCGTCTGCGTCTCGTGGGGTAGTAATGTCGCTAAACCAAAATCAGTTACCTTAATCTGCTTAGTAATGGGATGAATTAGGATATTGCTGGGTTTGATATCTTTGTGGATCACTCGCTGAAGATACAGTTCATCTAGAATCGTCGCAATTTGGAGCGCGATCGCCAAAACCTCGATTTGGCTGAGAGGATTAGCTAAAATATAATCTGAGAGAGCGATATATCCCTCATCGGGCATGACTAGAACCAATCCATTACCATAGTTTTCTAAAGATATGGTCTGGACTATTCCTGCAAAATTCAGTTTTTTGGCGATCGTGAAGTGGTTCCGCAATCGCAGCAGATCTTGAGGTGTAGGGCGATCGCTTGTCAACGTTTTCAACACAACGGGCAACCCATCGGCTAAGCGTATGCCTCGATAGACAAATGTTCTATTACCAGCATAAATTTGCTGATCTAGTTGGTAGCCGTTGATTGTAGGAAAGCGATCGCCAATGTTTACAGTTGTCTGGATCATAGCTGTCCTCGAGTGACCATCGGTAAGGGCAACAGCACTATGAAAGTAGTGTTATTAGGCTGACTCTGCATTCGGATCTCTCCTCCCTGTCTTTGGACAATTTGCCTCACAATATCTAAGCCTAGTCCACTACCTTCTCCCCTAGGCTTAGTCGTGAAAAATGGATCAAAAATATGTGACTGTATCTTAATGGGAATTTCATCGCCCGAATTAGTGAGTTCTACAACTACAAATTCTCCTTGCTGTGCGATAGAAATTTCTAATGTACCTTGCTGACCGATCGCATAGATCGCATTGTCAATTAAATTTATCCAGACTTGCGTGAGTTCATCTGGGTCGCAGAAAATATCGGGAACTTCTTGATATTTACGGATCACCTCAATGCCTTGTTTCAGTCGGCTTTGATAGAGCGTTAGAGCTACCTCAATGCCATCGCTAATTTGGGCAAGACTTTTCTCGCCAGCTTTGCTACGGTGAGTATAGGTTTTGAGCGCAAACACGATCTTTGCGGCACGGTCTACTTCCTGTTGAATACTGCTGGTGCTTTGATGTTGCAATACCAGCTTGTGAGCTACCTGCAAAATGTCATAACAGTTCGGGGATTGCAGAATCGATTGATACAGGTGCAGATCCGAACCCAGTTGCATCTGACTGAGTTGATT
The DNA here is from genome assembly GCF_002914585.1 of Pseudanabaena sp. BC1403. NCBI lineage: Bacteria > Bacillati > Cyanobacteriota > Cyanophyceae > Pseudanabaenales > Pseudanabaenaceae > Pseudanabaena > Pseudanabaena sp. BC1403. Next base: position 91,614 of record NZ_PDDM01000010.1, on the reverse strand, counting down.
CGCGATGCTACTAGCATCAGCAATACCTTGGATGGCTAGCTCGCTTTGCAGTTGTTGCCTCAGTTGTCGCTCTTCTTTGGTACATAGGGAGTAGGGTTTCTGAATTGCTACATTCACCAGAGCTATAAACTCTACTTGTTGTTGAGAAGTCAAGCTTTGCATGAGTTGGGGCAATTGCTGAAGAGAGACATTGCTTGCCGAGACAATATTGCCTGTTGCTGCGCGAATCACCCCTAGTGGTGTATTGATCTCGTGGGCGACGCTGGCAGTGAGTTGCCCTAGTACTGCCATCTTTTCGGAATGAATCAGTTCTGCTTGCGTAGATTGGAGATTGGATAATGCCTGCGAAAGTTCTTGGGTGCGCTCTTCTACTCTCTGTTCTAAGGTCTGGGCATATTCTTCGAGTTGTTGGGCTTGTTGTTGGAGCAGTGCTTCCGCAGCTTTGCGATCGCTGATGTCTGTATGAGTTCCCAACATCCGTAAGGGTTGCCCAAGCTCGTCCCGTTCGACAACTTTGCCTAGGGAGAGAATCCATTTCCAGTCACCGTTTTTAGTGCGTTGTCGAAATTCTACGATGTAATTGGCAATTTCTCCATTCACATATGCCCGATAAGTACCTGCAACTCTCTCTAGATCGTCTGGGTGCAGCCGTTCGATCCACTTGGCGTTTGTTTCATGAAATTCGGCTGGCTCGTACCCCAGCATAGTGGCATATTCAGGGCTGACGATCGCTTCGCCAGTTTGCAGATTGAGGTCGTATAGTCCCTGATTCGCAGCCATTAGTGCAAGACGCAGGCGTTCTGCGCTATCTCGCATATCCTCTTCAGCTTTTTTGCGATCGTTGATATCGCGAGCCACCCAAATGACAGATTGCTCAGTCAAGGGAGAACATCTTGCACTAAACCAAAATTCCATATCTTGGATCAATAAGCTATATTCAAGCTCTTGAGTTTGCTGCTTGTCGAGAGTGTTCCAAATTACTGATAGAAATTGCGCAGATTGTTCGGGCGGGAAAATCTCTTGAATACTTTTGCCAATGAGTATATCAGGAGATAAGTAAAGCTTGTCTGCATTCGTTGGGGCGACCTTGAGATATGTTCCAGTTCGATCTACCACAAAGACAACATCATCCATCCCCATAAATAAGCTGCGTAGTTCTGATTCGGATGCTTGTAAAGCTGCCTCTGTTCTTTTTTGCACACTGATATCACGCATAATCGTTGAGAGGTATTCCAGTTCGCCTGTTTGGGCTTTATGTACCATCAAAACTTGTGATACAGGAATGTCTTGTCCTTCTGGAGTCAATAATGCTGTTTCTCCAGTCCAATAACCTTGTTGAATTGCTTGAGGGATTGCTTCTTGATAAAGTAGATTCGGAACCCATTGAGGATGACAATCTTGTATTTGATAACCTGCCAATGATTCGTTTTGCTCAAGGTTTAAAAATTGGCGTAATCTTTGGTTTGCCCAAGTAATTTCACCATCTGGACTGGCAGTACCAATATAGTCTGATGATGCTTCAAGAATTCCCAACAAACGGGCTTGTTCTCTTTCTAGGTTTTTGCGATCGCTGATATCCCGCAAAATGCCTTGTAGCCCGATCGCTTTACCTGCATTATCTGTGACGGGTGTTATATTCACCATTACCCATAGATAACTACCGTCTTGACATAAGTGGCGAAACTCTAAACCAGCTATATTTTCTAATCTCTCTAAGGAAAGTTTAGCTGCCGCAGCAGTTTTTCCCAAGTCATCAGGATGAATCAAACTCGCAAGGAATTGTCCTACCCATTCATCAATGGGAAACCCAAACATGGTCTGAAATTGGGGAGAGAGATAGGTAAATATGCCGTCGGAATTTGCAGCCCAGATCATGTCATTGGCTCCTTCCACTAGCCTTCTGAATTTATTTTCACTCTCATACAGTGTTTGATAGAGTTGGGCATTTTCCAAGGAAATTGCAGCTTGAGAACAAATTAGGTTTAGCACTTCAAGGCGATCGCTGGTAAATGCTCCTATGGTCAAGCTATTTTCTAGATATAAAATCCCGATTAACTTGCCTTGTTTCAGAATAGGCATACACAAAACGCTTTTAGGTCGATATTTGAGGATGTAGCGATCGCTTGCAAATCGGGAATCTTGTCGTGCATCACTCAAAACTATGGGTTCTAAACTATGTTTGACCTGATTGACGATAGAAATCGCCATATCCTCACTATGTTCTAAGGATATGGGAGAGGGCAAGATTTGCGAAGGTTGTCCAGATTCCACGAGAGCAGCAATTTGCAACTCTGGTTCTGATTGCAACAATAAAACGCATTTATCGGCTCCAGAATTAATATTGGCAATATTTAGGAGCGCCTCTAAGAGCTTTGAAAGCTCTATCTCTTCTGAAATTGCTTGAGATGCTTTTAGTAGAGTCGCTAAATCGATTGCTTCAGAGGTGCTACCAGAGGAACTTGTAGTTTTTTTCTGGAAAGAGCCAAGAGAGTCTCGAAGAATAGGCGCGAGAAGTTGGGGATAGCGATTTTCGAGGTCGGTGACTTTGGCGATTGCGCCCCAGCTTACATAGCCATAATACGCCTCTTGCATATAGACTTGAGCGACTTTCTCTTTGCCCCAAGCAAGAAAGAATTTAGCGGCTAATTCGTTAGCTAGGGCTTGTTCTTGGATATATTGGTGGTTTTTTGCTCCAGCGATCGCCTTGTCATATAGCTCCATAGCCTCAGCTTTTTGTCCTAATACTCGACATTTTTCTGCTGCTACCAAATCAAATTTATGGGCAAAGTTTTTCGGAGCGTGACCAACCCATACTTCCATGATTTTTTGATTGATTTCTACTTGGTCTAGCAGGGATTGACATTGTTGATGAATAGTTGAGGTACTTCTGTTTTCTGATGCTTGTAAATCAAGGCACTGGGCTAATAGGGCAAGAGAATAATAGAAGTTGTGAATCCCCACGGTTATCCCAATCGCAGCCTCAGCATAGTCTGCTGCCTTGAGTGCTGATGTCACTGCCATCAAATAATCTGCAAATAAATAGTTGAGAATAGATTTAGCCAAGTAGGCTGTAAACGGTAGGGAGCGATCGTTCCCTGCACAATAAACAGATAGAAGTTCAGTTTCATCAAAATATTCCCCTGACAATTGCCTTAGCTCCGTGACATCTCCCAACAAATTAGAAACAAGTTGTTGCCAAATTTGAGCGTTGCCAAGAGAGTGCTCTTGTTTAATTGGCTGCAAAATCTCAAGGGCAATATTTTGCTTTTGTTGTACCTCTTCTAAGGTTTCTCCAGCCAGAAAGCGATAAGTACAGCAATGGGCAGTTGCATAACTAGCATACTCAATATCTCCCATTTCAAAACCATCTTGACTAGCTCTTTCTAGTGGTTCGATGGTATCCATAAGAGGTTCTTTCCACGGTCTGATAAAAACATTAAATAAATTATTAACTTTACACTCCAACTCTCTAGCAGAAAATCTTTCTAGGACTTTTAAGGCTAGTAAACCTGAGTAATATCCTTTATCTAAATCTTTCTCAAAACCACACAAAAATATCCCATAAAATACATAGGCAAAGGCAGTCAGCGAGGAATGTCCCTGCCTTAAACTGAGGTCAATCATCGTTAAGACGATCGGCGATAGTAATTCTGGTTGGGTTGTATAGGCTGGCGCAAAAATTGCCATCAGGATCCGCATAATTGCAAGTTGATGAGCATCTTGCATAAATGGTAATGATTCTATAGAGGATAGTTTTGGTAGTTGAATTGCTGAAGAGACAAGAGAATTGTTTAAGTCTACGCCCAGCATCTCCAGAGCCAAAACTCCTACAGCCAGTGCTTTTGGCATTTCTGACTGAGCCATATACATTTGCATTTGCAGCTCATAAATTTGGACTCGATCGAGTAGGCTAGTTGTATGTTCTAAAGTAAAATCTGCTAAAGTTTGAGCCTCGGCAAAGTTAATATTCAGATATTCCGCCTTAATTGCAGATTTATAAAGAGATAGTGTCAGCTGATATTCACATTGCCAACTATCAACATCTAGAGCCTTAATTCCATTATGAAAATATTTAGCAGCCGCACTATAAGCCGTGGCAGTAAGGGCTTTTTCTCCAGCAACAAGGTTCAGCTGCGCTAATTCACATCTTTGTGATTTGGTAGTAATTAACTCTCTGGCTATATTCAAATGACTAACGATATCAAAAATATTTTCTTTCTGTTTTTCTGGGGATGTATGACGCAATAGCGATTGTCCAATCTGGTAATGGGTTTCCTGCTTTTTGTCTTCTGAAATTAGTAAATAAGCAGCCTGTTGGACACGATCGTGCAGAAACTTATATCTAACGCTTTCTTGATTTTTTTGTGTGAATACTTGACCTTCTTTCCCGATATAAAATTTATAAACATCATTAGTCGGTAAAATCAATCCTTCTTGCAATGTTTCCCACAAAGCATCTGATGTTTCCGTGACTGTTTGCTCTGAAACCATAGCTAAAGTATCTAAATCAAAAGAGTTGCCAATACAAGCTGCCAACTGCAATATGTGCTGCGTTATAGGTGGTAGTTTTTGCAATTGTGAATTCATAAAATCCACAACATCATCTGTAAATGCTTGGGCTTTTACTTCAGCTATATCACATTGCCAATATCCTAAATTAACATCAAATTTAATTAGCTGATCTTGATGTAATGATTTAAGGAATTGAGTCGCAAAAAAAGGATTTCCTTGGGTTTTTTGGTACACCAATTTTGTTAATGGTTGAGCTAGGGGCAATTCACAATTCAATGTATCAGCCACTAATTGATTTGTATCTTCCAAACTTAATGCTTGTAGTGTCATTGTATGCACTATAGCTTCGGCTTTGATGATTTCATTTACTGTCAATATAAATGGATGAACTGGTGAAACCTCATTGTCTCGATAAGCACCCAAAAACAACAAATGCTTAGTATCCTGCATCAACAATTTCAGTAAGTTCTGAGAGGCAGAATCTGACCACTGCAAGTCATCAATAAACATCACTAAAGGATGCTCTTGGCTGGTAAATACTTTGATAAAGTACTGCATTAACAGATTGAAGCGATTTTGGGCGGCAGTTCCTGATAGTTCTGGGGCTGGTGGTTGTTTGCCAATAAACAGTTCCAGTTCGGGAATCACATCAATTAAAACTTGCCCATTATCACCCACCACTTCCAGAATTTTAGCTTTCCATGTTTGCAGTTGAGCATCACTTTCTGAGAGCAATTGCCCCATCAAATCTCGGAAAGCTTGAACAAAAGCAGAAAAAGGAATATTCCGCTGAAATTGATCATATTTACCCTTAATGAAATAGCCTCTTTGCTTAGTAATAGGTTTATGAACTTCATTGATTATGGTAGTTTTGCCAATCCCGGAAAAACCTGCGACTAACATCATTTCGGTACTGCCTGTGGCAACTCGATCGAATGCCTCCAACAGTTGATCAACCTCTCTTTTTCGACCATAGAGTTTTTCGGGGATGGTGAAGCGATCGCTAAGATCTCTTGTGCCGATAGCAAACTCTGAAATGGTTCCTGTTTGGTTAAGCTGATTCAGACAGGCTTCGAGATCATGCTTTAACCCCAATGCGTTTTGGTAACGATCCTCGGCATTTTTTGCCATTAGTTTAAAGACAATTTGGGCGATCGCCTCTGGGATCTCTGGATTGAACTCGCTTACTAGTGGTGCTGGCTTAGCAAGATGACAATGCACGATTTCTAAGGGATCATCTGACTTAAATGGCAATTGACCCGTCAATAGTTCAAATAAAGTTACTCCTAGTGAGTAAAAGTCGCAGCGATAGTCTACCCCCCGATTCATTCGTCCTGTTTGTTCAGGAGACATATATGCGAGTGTCCCTTCTAAGACATTGCTGCCAACGATCTCTTGAGTTTCTTGGGGTAGTAATGTCGCCAGTCCAAAATCTGTTAGTTTGATCTGCTTAGTATTTAGGTCAATTAGGATGTTGCTGGGTTTGATATCTTTATGAATTACGCGATGGCGATAGATTTCTTCAAGAATCGTCGCAAGTTGGAGCGCGATCGCCAAAACCTCGATTTGGCTGAGAGGATTAGCTAAAATATAATCTGAGAGAGCGATATATCCCTCATCGGGCATGACTAGAACCAATCCATTACCATAGTTTTCTAAAGATATGGTCTGGACTATTCCTGCAAAATTCAGTTTTTTGGCGATCGTGTAGTGGTTCCGCAATCGCAGCAGATCTTGAGGTGTGGGGCGATCTCTTCTTGGCATTTTCAGCACCACAGACTGACTATCAGCTATGCATATGCCTCGATAGACAATTGTTCTGCTACCAGCATAAATTTGCTGATCTAGTTGGTAGCCGTTGATTGTAGGAAAGCGATCGCTACTAGCCATAATTGATTTACACATCCTACATCTCCCTTCTTGTATATATTACAACCAGAGTTTTGTAGAGAGGCTAAACCTATTACAGCAATCCTAAAAATGGCTAGGATATTTTGAAAGTTACAGTGCTTTGCGCTGTAAATAACCATACCCAAAGCCCTTAAAGTTGCGCCCAGCAGGGCAAAACTTTAAGGGCTTTGTAATTTATTTTGCACAAGTAATTATAGAAAATTGTTGTGATTTTCTATGTTTGTTAGGTCTTACGCAAAAAAGTCTTAAAACCCACATTTTACCGTAGGGGCAATTCATGAATTGCCCCTACATTTCGTCCTTTTGCGTAAGTCCTATTTTTATTAAAACTGTTGCTGAAAAACTCCTGGAGAATTTACCCGAAAAGGCTCTGCACCTAAAGATTTTGGGTCAATTCGCCAACGCTCCTCTATAGTGCTGTACTCAGCAATCTTCTGATCGCGGCGATTGTGCAACAACACATTAAAATTTTGCTTTTGGGCTTCAGTGCCTAGCTTAAATAGAAAACTAAATCTCTGCAAATAATCAGAAGCTGTCCATCTAGTTGTATTAATCGTGACGATCGCCTGTCTTGATTCTGCATCGATCTCAATATTTTCCACCCAACCTTCCTGTAACCGTTGAGTTTTCCACCAGAGACTTGGCTCAACGGGTGCTTGAGGGATACTGATTTTCTCCTCGGCAGCAGCCTGCTTAGCGATCGCTAAGGGAGCGATCGCGCCAATACTTAGCACTAATAAAACATGATTAACAATTCGCCTGTCAGCCATCCTAAACCTCATGATGTATTTTTCAGGACTTCAGCCATTATAATCGCTTTAGAAAGGATAAAGGGGTTTAAAGTTCCCCATTGCAAGGCTATTAAACAGGAGTAATATCATGCCAGTTGTGGCAGTGATCGACTACGACATGGGCAACCTACACTCAGCCTGCAAAGGTCTAGAGATGGCAGGCGCAACCCCAATCGTCACCAATGATCCGCAAGAGTTGGCTGATGCCGATGCTATTGTTTTGCCAGGGGTAGGAGCATTTGATCCTGCGATGCAAAAATTGCGAGCGACTAAGCTAGAACAGCCAATACATGATGCGATCGCATCGGGCAAGCCATTTTTAGGAATTTGCTTAGGGATGCAAATCCTATTTGAAAGCAGCGAAGAGGGACAAGAAGCTGGCTTAGGTATCATCAAAGGTCAAGTCAAACGATTTAGTCATGAGCCTAATTTGACAATCCCGCATATGGGCTGGAACCAGCTAGAACTAAGGCAAAGTAATTGTGCGCTTTGGCAAGACTTGGGCGCTAGTCCTTGGATGTATTTTGTACATTCATATTTCACCGCACCCGTTGATAGCTCTGTGACAGCAGCGACAACAACACATGGTAGCCAAACAGTTACAGTAGCGATCGCCAAAGATAATGTGATGGCTGTACAATTTCATCCCGAAAAATCATCCAATGACGGGATACATTTACTATCAAATTTCGTCAGAATGATCAGTGCGTAGCATAATAGTATTGTCTTGTGAGATTTATGAAGATCCAAATGATCAAAAAACTGGGTATTGTTTCCTGTCTAGCTGTAGCTTGTGCTGTAGTTTCGCCATCTGTAGTTCGCGCCCAATCCAATGCAGGATTTATTCTTTTTGGCGGAATCAAAGATAGTGCACTTGACTATTGTCTTGACAATGGCGGCAGTGGTCGTAGCGATCGTTATTATTTAGAAGTAAAGCCACAGAAATTCAAAGTTTCCGAAGTGATCATTACCTACCCTGATCATTTTAATGGCAGCTTTGATACATCAGACATGAAACTGCGCGTAACCGATCAATGCCGTGGGGGCAAAGACTTAGAGATTGAATCGGCAACTTGGGATAAAGAAACTCGCCGCATTACGATTATCCCCAAAGAGCCAATTCCATCCAAAACAGCAATTCGAGCCGTGCTATCCAACGTCAGAAATCCCGACTATAGCGGTTTCTATCAGTTTGACGGCAGAGTCATGCGTGCTGACATCCCCGTACCTCAATATTTTGGCTCATGGGTGATCACTCTCGATTAAAACTATAAAGGCTCGCGTTGCGAGCCTTTATAGTTTTGGGCGGCTTATAGCGCAAAGCGCTGAAACCAAAACCAAGAGTTTAGTTAAAAGTGCTGCCTTGCAGCACTTTTAACTAAACTCTTGCGGTTATTTTGATTGCAAATTGCTGTAAATTTCATATTTGAAAATGAATATTCTTATTAGTAATGACGATGGCATTTATGCAGCGGGGGTAAGAGCGCTAGCCGAGGCCCTTAGTGACACTGAGCATCGGATTACAGTTGTCTGTCCAGATCGTGAGCGATCGGCAACAGGACATGCCCTAACTTTGCAAGAGCCTTTGCGAGTTGATCAAATTTCTGGCGTTTATCCTGCGGGAATTGAAGCTTGGGCATGTTCGGGTACGCCTTCGGATACGGTGAAATTAGCCCTTGATGCATTATTAATCGATCGCCCAGATCTAGTATTATCGGGTATTAATCGCGGCGCTAATTTAGGAACGGATGTTTTGTACTCTGGTACGGTATCGGCTGCGATGGAGGGAGTACTAGAAGGTGTGCCAAGTATTGCCTTTAGTTTGGCTAGTTTTTCACATCCAGACTATAGTGCTGCTGCCAATTTTGCCAAAAAATTAGTCAAGATGATCGCAGCTTATCCTCTCGAAGAAGCGATTCTACTTAATGTAAATATCCCCGCAATTCCCGAAGCAGATATTTGCGGAGCTGTAGTCACTCGTTTAGGGATTCGTCGCTATAAGGATCTATTTGAGAAGCGTATCGATCCGCGTGGGAAGACATACTACTGGTTATCTGGTGTAGTAGTTGAAGAAGAAGCGGAAGCAGATACAGATATTCAAGCGATTAGAGATAATTACGTGACGATTACGCCACTTAAGTATGATTTGACTTTCTCTTCCGCGATGCCATTTTTGCAAACATGGACAGAAAAATTAACGGCTCTATAATCTGCGTACAAAGCGTAAATAGACCAAGAACTCAAGTTCTTGGCTAAAAGCTAAAGACGGTTGAAACCGACTAGAGAAATTTAACCCGTTTCAACGGGTTTTAGCTTTTAGCCCGCACTTGAGTGCAGGGCTTGAGTGCAGGGTTAATGTGATCGCGTAAAAGATAAAGTCCCATGATCGGCATCAATTTTAGCAATACAACCAACGGATAAGGGTGCATTTTCTCCATCATGACCAAAGGGCAAATGCATCACAATCGGAATTCCTAAATCAGTTAGCCGATCGCGCCATACTTCTTCCATTGTAAAACTAGGAGTAGAAACTTCCGATTGACTAAAACGCCCAATCGCAATCCCTTTTAATTTTTGCAAATGTCCCGACCAACGCCAATGGGTTAACATGCGATCAACCCGATAAGGAGCCTCGGATACATCCTCGATCGCTAAAATTACATTCTCTAGATCAGGGCAAATATCTGTACCGATAATATGCGTCGCGAGAGTTAAGTTTGCAGGTAAGAGAACACCTGTAGCTTGACCATTGCCCCATCCTTCCCCTGATAATGCGATCGCATCAACTTTTCCTTCCAGCCAATCAAATAATTGCTGTTGCGATCGCTCTGGTTCATTGCCTAATGTCGTGATAACTGGAGCATGTAAGCCGCCAATCCCCTTCTGTTTTGCCAAGCCCCAGAGTAAAGCCGTAATATCAGAAAAGCCAATTAACCATTTAGGGCGATCGCTAAGTTCTTGCCAATCAAGTTTTTCGAGTAACCGCATTGAGCCATAGCCACCTCTCGCACAGGCGATCGCTACACAGTCAGGATCATTCCAAGCCTCAACAAATTGCTGACAGCGGTGCTCGTCAGTCCCAGCTAAATAGCCCCAAGGCTGACTAAGATCTTCAGGTATAGTCAATTCATAACCGCGATCGCGCCAGATTTTTAGACCTTGTTCAAAGCGTTCCCTTTCACGTAATGCACCACTAGGAGCAATGACGCGGACTTTTTGCGAAGGCGTAATAATCGATGGAAATTTAGTTGGCTGCATAATTCGGAAATATAGTGATTGCCCAAAAGCCTCGCTTAGCGAGGCTTTTGGGGTTTAAGACTGACGAATTTGGAAGTGTTGTTGAGGAACAGGAAACCCTGACTCACTAAAGCTTTCACGAATAATTCGATTGGTGTCAAAGTAGACCTGCCAATAGTGAGCATTGTTGCAGAAAGGACGTACTGCAAGCACTGGCCCCATTGGGGTGAAGTCAATAATTTCAATTACAGGAGCAGGATTGCTAACTACATTGGGAATATTGCGAATCCGTTCTTGGAGAACTCGCACTGCTTCATTGGAGTTAACAGAATGATCTAGTTGTGCTTGAAGATCAACGCGACGGTAAGGATTGGTGGAATAGTTTTGAATATTGTCAGAGAAAAGTTTGTTGTTACCAACAAATGTACGCACATTGTCAGGTGTATCAATGGTTGTTACAAATAAGCCAATTTCTACAACCGTGCCTGTGATACCACCAGCGGAGATAAAATCACCAACTTGAAATGGACGCAAGACGATCAGGAATACCCCAGCGGCGAAGTTAGCTAATAAGCCGCTCCATGCAGCACCGATCGCTATACCAGCCGCCGCTAAAAGCGCAGCAAAGGAGGTTGTTTCAACACCAAAGTATCCAAGAATAGCTACAACTAGAATGATGTTTAATAACACTGAAAGGCTAGAAGTCAGATAGCTGATCAGTGTTGCATCAATACGTTGTTTTTTTAGCGTGCTGGAGGTGATGGAGATCGAAAAATCGATCAGTTTGCGCCCAATAAACCAGAGGATTATCGCGGCAATAACTTTAAAAGCTGCTCCAGCCAGCAGATTTAAGTTAGTAGCAATAAAAGTTTGAATAGTTGCTGCATCCATAGAAGTAAAGACTTTCTCCCTTTAAAATTAACGAAGCTGTAAATTTCACGCCAATTTCCATTAATTTTTTATTTTCAAATGAGTATGATCTCATTTGAAAATAAAAAATTAATCCCAGTAAGGTTTTTGAGTTTTCATTGTGCCTACGGCACAATGAAAACTGCCATATCTGACTGACCGTTATAGATTTTGACTTATGGTGGCGTAAATCTCATAGAGTTTTTTAGTTTGTTAATTTTTATAAAATTATCTGCCACGCTTTTACTTCGCTTTGCGATTAAACTCGAACCAAGAAATTTTGCAAAACGTTGCAAAGCGACGTTTTGCAAAATTTCTTGTGGTTCCTTGCTTTACGATCAGAAGACCCCAATAAATTTATTTGTTTGGGTTTAAACGCAAAGCGATATATGAGAGCTAACATCGTCACAGAAGCAAAGGTAAATTTATGAGCCGTTATTCTAAGCGCGATCGCCTAATCGAGAAACCAGAACAAATATCTCGAGATTCGACCAAAGAACGAATTGAAATGTTTTTTTGTTTAATGCCAGTATTTGGACTGATTCCATCGGCGTTAGCCTTGATTCGTCAAAGAAGCAGCCGTAAAGTCCGCGATGTTAGCCAAGTGGCGATCGCCTTGATGCTGACTTGGGCGATCGCCTATGGGGCAATGGGCGGCGTACCAACGGAGGGTGAAACTTTGCAGGTTACCGCCGAACTAATGAAAGCAACCTTAAGTTCGGGCTATTTCGCGCTCTGTATGTATTTGATGTATCGCTTGTATCGTCATCAAGCGATCGCCTTACCATCGTTAAAGATTTTTTCTGAACGTAACGAATCTCGATCTGTAAAACGTGATCAAAAGACTGATAATTAAAATCTATTTCTTTATAACAATCGACGCTCAAAATAACCACAATAAATTTTTTAAAGGTATTTGCAAATACCTTTAAAAAATTTATTGGGTTATTTTTGAGCGCAAAGAGTTATAAGTAATGGGCGGTGCGAAACGCCGCTCGTTAAGACCATACTTAGTTTAAGGAGAATATTTTATGGCTTTGCAAAACAGTAGACGTGCTGCTGGAGGTTTTATGAAAGACTTTCAGGACTTTATCATGAAGGGTAATGTGATTGATTTGGCAGTTGCTGTAGTCATTGGCGGCGCTTTTGGCAAAATTGTCACTTCTTTGATCGAGGACATCATCACCCCTTTGCTGCTGAATCCAGCACTCCAAGCTGCAAATGTTAAGGATCTTGCTCTGTTGCAAATCAATGGAATTAAATATGGTGTGTTTCTTGCCTCTGTGATTAACTTTCTCGTTATCGCTTTTGTGATCTTCCTACTCATTCGTTCTTTTGAGGCAATGAAGCGCAAAGAAGTTCGTGAAGAAGCTGCGGAAGTCAAGCCTGATCCTCAAGAACGCCTGACATTAGCTGTCGAACGCTTAGCCGAAGTGATGGAATCCAAATAAAATAAATTCTCAAATCTGTAAGGTTTTGCCCCGCAGGGACGAAACCTTACAGATTTGGGCTTGTAATTAATTACATCTATTTACATAAAATATAAGTGTATGCTTTGCACACACTTATATTTTTGAGACAGATACCTCTAGACTGCTTGCATATCATGCCATTTAGACAATCCAAAAACAAAATTCACTGCTCTATAGCTACATCTCTCGTAATTTTAGGAATTGCTATTGGTCTCAATGCTTGCGTTAGCCCCAATAATGACAAAAAACCTGAAGCTGACAAAAAACCTATACCTATTTTCTTGTTTATCCAATCTTCTCCCGATGGCAAAACGATCGAAGGTATTGTCCCTTCGGATTTGGTGGAGCAGTTCGGCAGTTTAGATCGGGTAATTCAATCGATCCCTGTGGGTAGTAAATTTGCATTGATGCAGTTTGGCAAACCCCTTGGAATGTTCCAAGTGAGTGCAGTGCGTGGCTCAGATGCTTTTGGCGCGATCGCAAGTTTTAAAGTGCAAGCACCAGCCGAAAGTGATAAAAATCAACCGACAAAGATCCTTGATCCTGCCATTTTGCGTCAGCCCAATTTAACAATTGTGGCTAGCGATCACATTAATACGGCAAGCGATCGCACCTACTTTTTTAACTGCCCCAGCAAAATTCAACCCCTTATACTGGAAAAATCGCGTAATTTATTTCTAAAACTTGGTGCAAATCAAGCATCAACCTCGCAAGTAGCGATCGCCTCGTTAGTATGTGCAGATATCGATGGTGACAATCAGCCTGAAATCATTGCAGGTTTACGCCTCGACAATCCAATTCGTCCAGCAGGATTCGATCCCCAAGTGTGGAAAGAGTTTCTATCCCGCTCCGCCCTTGAGCGCCAAGAGTACAGCATGTTAGTAATGTTACGGAAATCGGCAAACGGAGATTGGACATCAGAGCCGATTTTGACCCATACTAGAGCGCTTTCCTACATCAATGATAGCGTTAGCAGTTATGCCCTTTATGGCATCCAAGAGATCAATGGCGATCGCTACCCTGAAATTATCGTCCAAGAAATTGGCTTAAATTCGCTTGATGTGCGTGTGTTTACCCCCACTGTCGATACACAAGGCAAATGGCAATGGCGGAGCTACTACCAAAATCAGCGATCGCTAAATATTGTTCAGTAAAACCGTTGTAAAGTAAAAAGGAAAAAGGAAAAAAAGAAATAATTGCTTTTTTCCTTTTTCCTTTTTCCTTTTTACTTGTCAAACATGTCTTTAGAAAATTCCATTGCTTATCCAGTTCTATTTAAGCAAGTACGTATTCTTGATGCAGATTCATCCGCAAAGATTGTGGAAACTTTTGCCGATGTTTTTGTTGATGGCGATCGCCAAATCCACACTAACTTTGATCAATCCCAAATTCCTCAGGCAATAAATATTGATGAGCGTTCAGGTGTGATCTTAGGAACTGGGATGATTGATCTTTATAGTAAAAGTAGCGAACCAGGGCATGAATCTAGAGAAACGATATCTGAGCTAGTGCAAGCGGCTAAAAATGGGGGATTTACTACGATTGGCGTTTTGCCCAATACCCAACCCGCAATCGACGATATTGCCGCCCTAGAATTTTGGCGCAATGTGCAGCAAAAACATGGAGATATTCTGCAACCATGGGGCGCAATCACCAAGGGCTTAGAAGGGAAACAACTCACCGATATTGCCGAGCTAGCCGAATCCGTAATTGGTTTTACTGATAGCAAACCGATCGCTAATTTACTGCTGGTTCGCCGCGCTATGGAATATATCAAACCGCTTGGTAAACCAATTGCCCTATTTCCTCAAAACCCTGACCTCGCAGGTAGTGGCGTAATTCGAGAAGGGAAATGGTCGCTACAATATGGCATGACAGGTTATCCTGCCGCCGCCGAGACCGTAGCTCTTGCCGCCTTAATTGAGTTAGTCCGCCTTACCAAAGCACCCACCCATTTCATGCGGCTCTCCACCGATCAGAGTGTGGAACTAATTGCTCAAGCCAAAAATGATGGATTACCTGTAACCGCCAGCACAACTTGGTTACATCTCTGTCACTGCGATCGCGATTTAGAAACCTATGACCCAAATCTCCGCTTGATGCCTCCCCTCGGCAGCGAAAGAGATCGCCTTGCGTTGATTGCAGGTATTAAATCAGGAGCAATTGATAGTATTGCGATCGACCATACTCCCTGCGCTTACGAAGAAAAAGTCGTGCCTTTTGAGGTTGCACCCGCAGGTGCGATCGGCTTAGAGTTTGCTCTCCCCGTCCTCTGGCAAAACTTAGTGGTTACAGGATTATTAACAGCTAGTGAGCTTTGGCAAGCCCTTAGTGTTAACCCAGCTAAAATCTTGGGACTGACTCTACCAAAACGATCAACTCTTTTCGATCCAAGCTTAGAATGGCTAGCTAAAGATAGTGCGATCGCATCTCAATCGAGAAATAGCTACTATATAGGGCGATCGCTCATCGGCAAAATTTTATGAGAATCATTGCTTGGATGAAAATTTTCCGACCACATAACCAGAAGCTCCAGCGGCAAACTCACATGTTTTCATAAATAACATACCAATTCCTAAAAGTGGGTTCTTGAAAAGCTTGGAAGGGTTTGCAAAGAAAACTCCGTATCTACGAATAATTGAAGTTTGTTTATGCAGTCTATCTTTGTTTGTATCCTTATGAATATATAGATCTAAGGTTTTTGCGTAGTAAAACTTTTTGCGGCAGGATGCGAACAAATTCAGTTTACGCTCGTTATGATAAATTAACGTTTTAACACGACCAATACTCCCAGTGCCATGCTTTGACTCAATGCGATTAGGTAGATCATAGTCTTCCCATCCCGTCATAGCCTCGTCATAGCCGCCAGCTTCAAGATACGCATTCTTATCAAAAAATCTTGACGCTTCTTGCCAATCAACACCACTATAAAAGGATCTTTCTAGTTTCTTACATTTAGCCCAGACACCTTCACCAAATGATTCTTCGGGAATAATTAATGCCTTAAGTTGTAAATCTTTCTGGACAACCTCAACACAGGCTTGTACAACCCCCTTAGTCAATACCATATCGCTATCAATCATCAAAACGTACTCACCATTCGATTGATGGACACCAAAATTTCTTTGAGCACTTCTTTCATTACCTTTGTTATAGACATGCTCAGTGTATTTTTTTGCAATCATTTTAGTATTGTCATTTGAGTTATTATCTACAACAATTAGTTCAGTTTTTTCATAGCCCTGTTCAAGAATAGATTTCAGGCATGGCTCCAAAAAATCAGCAGAGTTATAAGTTGGAACGATAACTGATACCAATGGGAATTCCATATAATGCTCTCTCAATTCACAGGTTTTAAATTTTCACTATTCGAGATGTATCAGATCAATACTGATCATGTTCAATCAATATAGTCTTGTGATTTATAGCGATCGTCATCCTTACTAAGACAGACAAATAATGTATGAATCTTGGCATCTAGGTTATTACACCAATTCTCGACAGTGTAGTAGCACTTTCGAGAATTGGTATAATAACCTAGCAAAGGAGTATGAATCTCAGAATACCCCCTTACATTTTGAGAACTAATATTAAATATAATAAATACATTCAATAAAGACTGTGCTGCGAGGTTTTCACGAATTTTGATAGAAGAAAACATGAAAATATATCCAGAAAGGAATTACTTTTTGGAATAAAAAACAAATACTCGATCTAGGGTATCTTTGATACTTTGGTCTTGAGTTAGATGATAATAGTAACTTAGCCCATCCACCAATGCCAAGTAATCTACTGTTTTCTCCTTGCCAAAGTAGGTTTCTCCCCCCACAGTAACCCTTGTATTGCCCTTTGTATTAACTTCGCCACTAGATAGAATGGATTTTAATTCGAGTGCAACAGCTCGTTTAATAGCATCCCACACAATCGGTCTTTGATTAGCTTGAGAACTCAAATTTGTATAAAACAGCACAGCTTGTTCAATAGAAACACCTTGGTAGCTACTGTCAAAACCATATTGCTCTAAAAATGCGCCTTCAGCGTTCTGTTGTTGCAATGACATCATGGCAAATTTTTCACCTAGTCTTACTGCATCTATACGATCTAACACTCTACCTGTCAGATAAAAGGCATTGGCATCCTTCCACAGACGATTGGTAGCTCTTCCATTTCCGTCTCCTTTGATGAGTTCAGATTCTTGTGACATCAACCAAGTTAGAGATTTGGAGATAGTCGGTTTCATTTCGATGATTTTTGTGCGTAGATAGCTAGTTTCCTTGCTTTCTTGAAACCATTTAGACTTTTGACACAGCAATAAACTTTCACCTAAATCATTTAAGTAAAACGCCACACTACTAGCAGAACTCTTGCCTTTACTCTCAGGAGAATAATCCTCAAAGCTTCCATCAGTTTTCTGAAAAGATAGAGGGTACTCTATGATTTTGATTCCAAGATCAACTAATTGGACATTTTTTGTCAAGATGCCATAGGCAATAAATCGACTGGAGTAACGCTGAAAACCTACAGTCATAAAGCCATCGCGATTTCGGCCGATCGCACCATTCTTACTGTCAACAACAACAGCTTTTACTAAGAAAGCCAAAAAGTTGGGATCGGCTTTTGTGAGGACACTCCACTGCGAACCAGCAGGAGTTTGAGCTTCAGCAAATGGTGTGTTATTTCCCAAAGAATACCAGAAGAATTTTTCTGGTGAGAAGAGAAAAGAAGTCAATATTGAAATCATTGCCAATAAATATTTGATCATCATCTATTTTTTGCTCCTATTATTCCTATTATTTTGTGGGTTTTAAGCCTTTAGAATCTAGAAACAAAATTATGGCTCCAGGAAGCGCAAGAATCCATCCTAGTACTGTGAAAGTGAGAGATAAAAGGACAGCCTGCTCAGCTGTTAATCCAATTCTAGTAAATAGATAAGCCCATAAACCTTCTTGAATTCCTAATCCGCCCAAAGAAATCGGCATCAAGGTCACCACTATAGAAATGGGTGTAAATACTAAAAGTGCTAAATATGAGATGGGGATTTGTAATTGTTGAGCAAGGAGATATTGATAAAAAATTATGGATAACTGAACAACAAAGGAAATTGCGATCGCTAGTCCAAGGGATTGTCGATGTTTAAGGTATTGAATAACGACAAGCTGAACTTTGTCAAGGCGATCGCACAAACCACCAAGCCTTATTTTCAATAACCAAGGTCTGCTCCAACGCAGCAGCAAAGGACTAGCAATCAAAAGAAAACCGCCCCAAATGATGCCAGAACAGAAAAGGAAAAGCACAACAATATCCCAACTACCAATAATTTTTAGTGCTGGGGGAATACCGACAAGAGCAAGCGCAAAAACGGCTGCTAACCCAGTAAATCTTTCTAGGAAAACTGATGCGAAAGCTGCTTCTGGTGCGTCGATCGCTTTGGTAATCCGATAAACACGATAAACATCTCCCCCAACAGAACTAGGCAAAAAGATACTGACAAACATCCCCGCAAAATAACTACTCAGTAAATAGCGAATTGGTATATGGTACCCAGCAGACTTAAGCACGACTTGCCATCTTAGGCAGCTAAGCCATTGACAGCCAGTATAGAAGAGCAAAGCAAAAAGAACAAAAGGAAAAGAAAGATTTTGCAGACGGCTCAACACTTGGTTGAGATCAATGCGCGTAAAAATAAAAGCGAGTAGTCCGAAACTGACCGTTGTTTTTAACAGAATTGGTAACTTATCTTTCATAGATGGCTTCTAGCGGCTTTAAAAGTTGAGTAAAAAATTGAATAAAAAATTGGGTAAATTCAATAATTCCCTAAGTCTTTACCATCGTTGGCTTCTCTTGGCAGCATACCGTCTGCTTTTTGCCACAGACGTAAGCGAGCCCCATAAGGTTCAAACACAGATTTTCCTAGCGTCCGAACATAGTCATATAGTTCTCTTTGGTTTGGATCTTGAGGTTGAGGGTTATCATCTAGCTGAATCCAGACACGATTTGACTTATTTAAGACTTCGGAAAATTGATCGACGCTGTTAACTACCTTACCACCTGCCCACCGATCAATCATTTGCCCCTGATTTAAGTAAAATCCATCAAGGCTTAAAATGCCTTGAGATGGTAGGAAATAATCAAGTTTACCAAGTGAAACAGCGGCAGCAGCAGGTAAGTTAGCGACTACAACATCATTGGGTTGTAAATGGTCTTTAATATAGTCAAATAATTTTGGATTTTCTCTGGCTAGAGCATCTTGATAACCCGCTAGTAACCTACCAGGCTCCAAATTACCAATAAATAACAGAGCAACACAAAACAACGCGATCGCTCTTAAAGGCAATAATTTGTTAATTCCATTTTCCAGTATTTCCCCTAGACTTCCTAAAATACAAAACGCACTATAAACTGATAAAGTTACAAAAAGTGGATAAATTGCAAAAGTATAACGGGGAGAAATCTGAACTACTAAAATTGTAATTGAAAATAAGAAAAGGAAGATACTACTAAATAGGAAGATTAATTTGGTGTTTCTTTTGATTAGGAAGTAAACGAATCCCAATAAGAAAAACAAACTATAGATGACATTGATTCTGCTATTACCAACTAACAGACCTTCCGCAAAGCCAGTAATATCTCCTAGCTGAAGTTTAACCTGTACAGAGGATCCACTTGATATCCCGACTGGTGGAGTCAAGCAACGAATAAGAAAGAAGATTAAATTAAACCCAAATATTAAGATTACGATGGCAGTACTCATAACAATTGACCAATCCTTCTTCAGAGAAAATGGTCTGTAAAAGCAGAGAAATCCGATTAGGAAACAGGGTAAAAGTGTCAAATAACCTTCTTGAGTAAGCAAAAAAGCCATTGTCGAAACAAAAAATAGAGACTGATAAATTTTACCTTCCTTAAAAATAAAACCCTTTGCAAAAAACAAGAAGGCAAGCATGACATTCATTTGTAAGAACTGGTAAAATCTTGTGTTGCGCGAAATTGCTAATTCCCAAGGGTCGATCGCCAAAATTGCTGTAATCAGAAGTGCTAGCCATATTTTTCCAGTAAACTTTCGTGCTAAGAAAAAGACTAAAACCAGTGTAATTGTCCCAAAAATAACGGATGTAAATCGCGCGTTTTCAGAAGAGTAGCCAAATATCTTGAGCCAGAGTGCGACAGAGTAGTGATAGAGGGGACCACGAGTATACCAAATCCCTGAAGTAGCAACAGGTGCGCCTGTATTGAGAATTCCTCTAATTGCATCAAGAGAAGTGTTTTCATCAGAGTCTCTTGCGGTCGCAGCCAAATCATACGCTCTGAGTCCAAAACCAATGCCAACAATCATTGTTAGCCAAATCCATTGTCCCCAACGAGATAATTGTAATTTAGTGAATAACCAACTCCAATTTTCGAGAGAAGAGTCAGCAAATTTTTTAGCCCATAGTGAAATTTGAAAGCTATTACGGTTAGCATTTGAATATTGTGAGTTGCTCCAGATGCCACCTAATAAAGTGATGACTTGAATGCTAATAAATATAAGCAATATAAGAACATTGACCGAAGGATGGGCAAATAGTATCCCCATCTCTGACTCAGCATAGCGGTGTTTCAGCAATCCCATGCCGATTAGAAATAAAGTGCCTGGCAGCATTACCCCTGCTCCAGCAATTAATGAGTTGAACATGCCTGATGAATTAAAGCCCAATCGCCCAATTAGCAAGGCATTAACAATAGCTGCTCCCATGCCCAATATTTGCCAAAAGGAACTATGGAGTAAAAAGTCAGGATAGTTTAGTAAATAGGCATTACCTTCAAATAGGCGATTAAATTCTTGAGGATCTGGAAGCCTAAAGGCGATCGCTCTGGGAGAAGATTCATCAAACCGTGGTGTTGAAGATGTTTGCCAACTTGAATTAGTGGCGATCGTATCAACAACTTCGCCATTCATATTTTCTCTCCAACCATCTAAAAAAAAGCCTAAAGGGATTCTTGGAGAATCATTTGAATTAATATTTAGAGATCTTGCTAACCTAGCACTCAGAATATTTTGACCTTTATGCATCAAATTAGTAACTTCAAATAGGTGCAGCTTTTTATTATCATCACTCCTGTAGGTACTAACCATCTGCCCATTTAGCAACAGCAAATATTCTCCATCACCAGAAAATCGAATAAATGAGCGTCCTTGAGATTGTGGAACATCCCAAATTCCATTGAACCAAAGTTCTTCCTTTTTACTCTCGGTTCCCGTGATCCAAGATCCTTCGAGAACACGCTCGAAAATATTCTGACTCAATCTACTAAAAGTTTTTTCTTTAATAGCACCTGCTAACTTGGGTTCTATCCAGTTTTCATCAGAAAAATTTGGCTCAAACCAAGAAATGTTTTGCTCGTTTTCTGCGAGAGAAGATACTTTCCATTGCGATTCACCAGTTGTAATACTTAGAGGATTTGCTCCCTTCACAGGATAAATATATCCTTCAACAACCACACGAGCATCCTGTCGCTGCTTTTGAACTTCTAAGGCAATTACATTTTCACCAGTACTCAAAACCTCAGATAAATCTACATAAAACGTTTGTTTCCAGTGGTGATGATATCCTATGAATCGATTTTCAAGACGAACATCATAGTGTTCACTATCATTTATATTCTGATTGGCTAAGGTATTGCGAGCTGCAAAAGACAAAGAACTATTTGTCGTTGCTAATTGCCGTCCCAATTGTTTACCATTGACATAAAGAATAAAACTATTATCCGCACTCAATCTCAGCCATGCAGCCTGTGCTTTATTCGTTAGATTGAAGGTATGACGAGCATATAGTCGATAACTAGGCTGTGGAGTTGTGATCCACTGTGCTGTAGGCGACCATGACACTGAAGTTAATGGCGTAGGAGCTTTATCCCATATTGCAAAACCTAACAGCCCTAATAAACAGCCAAGAGTTAGAACCAGAGCTAAAGATATTAGAGAATTGCCAAATCGTTTCATTGATCTTCCTCAATAACTACTTTCCAAGCGCTATCATCAACTGATTGTCGATACCGTCGCCAAGCATTTTTATAATCTTTATCTTTAAATTCTTTCCAAGCAAGGTGTAAATATGCTTGCCCCAATAATGCAGAGCGTGGGCGCTGTGAATATTTTTGGTTTTCTATAATCTTCATGGCAGTATCCGCAGACTTATCAAACTCACCATTAACAGCGCTAACTAACATCAAGTCATATAGAGCTTCAGTATGATTTGGGAAAATCGTTAAAACTCTTTCAAAAGAAACAGTCGCCGTTGCTGCGTTACGATTACCTAAATCGTTAAAATCGCTAATGCCCTGATTTAAGATTGCAGAAGCAAGGTATCCTCTGACTAAAAAGTTTTTCGGTTGAAGATTGAGTGATTCTTGGAAATGCGTTTCAGCATTAATCCAGTCTTTTAGGTCATAGCTTTCTAAGCCTTTTGCAAGTTCAATTAGAGCTGTGTCTGGTTGCTCGTTGTAATAACCAGCTTTTGCCATTCGCTCCCAAAAGAAATTATCACCTTGTAGGGGAGGATATATAGTTGCCAGAGTTTTGCTCATACTCTGCACAAAGCGATATTCTCCTTTTGCATAGGATATATTTAATTGATAATTGATAATATTAGGTATTAGTATTGATATAGATAAGAAAATAAGTACTATAGATACCCACGGCAATAATCTTCCTATGTCTTTTGCCAGTAGTGGGACGGCTGTATGGCTTTTATCCAAATATAGTCCAAATAAACTAATCGAAAAGCCAAGAATTGCGATCGCCCAATTTAGGCTTATGTATGCAAAAAAGTTGACATCGTAACCAAGAACATCCTTAAAGAATTTCTCTAAGCCAGACACTTGAAAAAACCTACTATTTTCGATTAAAGCATTTAAGCTAGGCTCTGGCGTGTCTGGTTTATCTAAGAATATATTTTGCTTCCATTGAGCTTGTATTTCCGAGAAATTCTTTTCTACATGACGATCAACTCTAGCGTTCTGAGTGAAATAATTATTAGCTAAAAATGTAATCGAAGGCGACCAAGTAACTTGAAAATAGGGAAAGAGTAAAACTATAAGTAATCCACTCCAGAAAAGTAAGCGCAGGGATTTTATTTTGACTTGTACAATAGTCAAAATCAGCCCTAGGCAACCAAATATAATTGGTATTATCCTATAGTAATTGGCAATTGTCAGACTCGCTCCAAAGGCTTCTAGAGTGTCTGAAGGTAATATATACCAAGCTGACCTAGCGCTCAAGATTAAAGCAATAGAACCGACAAGAAGAATTATTTTTTGCCTATTCACTTGAGCTATAGCCCAATTAAGCGATCGCGATACAATTTTCATTGGTCTACAAATTTAACTCATAAAAATCTCTAATTACTTGTTTAGATTACGATCTCTTATTTTCTCTGCCTCTTGGCGATCTCCTGCTGTAGTTAGACCGAACAACCTATGTTTAAGCGTACTAATCGGATTATAAATCTTGGCTAGAAGAGATTTTAGCGGAGAAACTTTTTTGGTTGCCCAAATAGTGGGTCTCCGAGGTGGTGCTTCATATTCAAGGTTTTTTCTACCTTATATTCAGATTTTTTTTAATCTGCTCCTTGATTTTTTTTGCTTCTTCGCGATCTCCCGCCGTAGTCAGCCCAAATATTCTGTGCTTAAGTGCACTGATTGGGTTATAAATTCTGGCAAGTAGGGCTTTCAACGGTGAAACCTTCTTGGTCGCCCAAACAGTTGGTCTGCGAGGGGGAATTTGGCTCGGTTCAACTTCTCGATAGAAATTCACTAAAATTGATTTACGGGTTATATTCTCAGGCAGATTTAACTTCCGATAGCCATGAAAGGTTGTTTCGTTGGAAAGAATAATCGTGCAGCGATTAAATACTGGAGCAACTTCGTATACTTTGGGGTTGTCATGATGCTGCATCAGCAACTCACCACCATAATCATCTTGCCAATCTTTATTGAGATATATCAAGAGAGTCAACTCATGAATCCAAGTCTGATTTTTGGGATGCAAATTGAAATCAACATGCATGTCTAAGAATCCGCCATCACACGCTTGATGAAGTTCGCCACAGTAATCAGCATCCATAAACACTTGCTTGCCAGAAACTTGACTAATAAATTCCCTGAATTCATCGGAGAGCAAGTCTTGATGCAATTGAGAGAACAAATCAGATACTTGATACCAAAATGACAATTCGTGCTTTTGATTAAAAAAATAGTGATGAGAGGAATGCATCATTGACAATTCTGGGAATTGTGAAACTAGCTTTTCTGCCAAATCCTCATGCAAGAAATTTTCTATGACAATATGAGGGAATGGAATTGCATTCAAGAATTGATTATTTAGACTTTTAGGATCTTTGCAGACTTCCTCATTAATGACTTTTAGCATTTACGTATCCTTAAACTAAACTGTAAAAAAATTTATACTGATCACAAAATTGAAAAATATAAAGCTAAGTCTCTAGCTTATCACCAGGATTTAAAGCCCTTGGAGAAAGAACAACGCGATCGCCTAAAGCTAATCCATCTAAAACTTCGCGTTGACTATCGAAAGTTCTTCCTAGCTTAACTTTTTTAACTACAGCCAGTCCACCTTCCGCAACTATAACCATACCTTCACCCTCAGATAGATGGGTGATAGAACTTTCAGGAATCACCATACTGTTTCTACCTTGATCAAACTGCACATACCCTTGTAAACCAGGAGACATTTCCAAATCTTGGACTCTAATCCAAACCGAATAAGTAAATTGTCGATTAACTCCAGCTTTGCCCTGAGTAGGATTAGTTTCAACTGTGGGATTTAGTCGGATCACTTGCCCCGTATAAGTCTGGCCTGGATAAGCTACAAATCTTACTGTAGCGCGATCGCCAACTTTAACAGTATTTAGACGAGCTTGATCAACATAAGCCTTAAAGACAATATCTTGATTTAAAGTCATCAGCTTTGTATTCAAGTTCGCAACCTCGCCACTATGAATATTGATTTGGCTCACTAGTCCGTTGTTTGGGGCATAAATTACGGTGCGTTCTAAGTTTGTGAGTGCATTTTGCAAGGCAAGTTGATCGTTTTTTAACTTAAGCTGGAGGCTTTCCGCTTGACGCGCCAGATCATTTCGAGTCCGATCCAATTCTCTCTCAGCCGTGTAGAGATCGCGTTTACGGATCAGATATAGATCCTCAGTATCTGCTAGTTGAAACCTTGAGAGTGCTCCTTCTTTAACTAAAGTTTCTGATTGGCTAAGCTTCGTGTCAAAAATCGCCACTCGTCCTCTTAGGCTTTGGACGTTTGCTTCCAACGAAGCTATCTGCTCTTGTGCGGTCTGCTCTATGCTTTGAAGTCCAACTTCAGAGATCGCAATATTATTACGAGCTGTATCAACCATGTTTTCAAAAAGTTCTTTGTTCAGCTCGATTAATGGTTGACCTTTAGTTACGCGATCGCCTTCTTGTACATATACTTTTGCGACAGATCCCGACACTAGAGGCTGAAGATCAACCTCCTGTAAGGCAACCGACTCACCAGGAGCTGAAACAGAATCATCTATAGGTTGCTGACTCACCAATGCTGTTTCTACCTTAATTGGTTTGCCTGCTTTACGTTGTCGAGCTGGATAACCAATATCGGATGAATAGCTGCGAGACTCAGGGTTTTTTAAAGTTGGCAATAAAATAGTAACTGCTAGAACGCCAATAATTCCAAGTGGAATGATGACTAGAAGTACTAACAAAAGACGAGATAAAGGACGAGGGATTGCCATATTTACACTTACTAAGATGAATAGAATCTAGTTTTTATAATCATCTAAATTATGTTTTTACCTATGTTTTTACCAAGGCTTTTGTAAACACATCCTGCCATAGCAAAACGAGACGTGACCATCCAAAACGCTCTTGAATATCTTTTAGTCCTCTTTGACCTAGCTCCTTTGCTCGAACTGGATCAGCAATGAGTTCAATAATTGATTGAGAGAGCGCTTCAGGATCTTTTTCATTTACTAGTAATCCTGTAACACCAGATTGAATAACATCAACAATACCGCCAACAGCACTGGCAATTACAGGTTTTTCATGAGCTAATGCTTCAATCATAACAATACCTAAGCCTTCAGTATCTCCTTTGCTATCTACAATAGCTGGTAAAACAAAAATATTGCAAGATGCGTACTCATTTGCCAATTCTTCTTTACTTACAAACCCCAAGAAATCAATTATTTCACCTAGTTTTAGTTCCTGACATTGCTGCTTGATCTCATCTTCTAAGATCCCTTTACCAACAATGCGCAAACGTACTGGATATTTGCGAAGAACTAACGGTAAAGCCTCTAATAGGTAGCGAAGCCCTTTACGTTCGTCGAGCCGACCCACAAACAAGAGTTTGGTATCTTCTTCGAGATTTCTCACGCATGGAGTTTTAGGCTCAATTGTTAAGCCATAGGGGATGACACTAACATCTCCACTGTAGAGCTTTTGAATTAGTGCTTGTGTAAATGAAGAATTGGCAGTTACGCCCTTAGCCATTGGTATTTGCCAGCGCAAGATTGAACCAACAAAACTAAATTTTTTAGCTAGCAGAAGCTCGGCTCCATGAAAGCTAAAAAGCATAGGAATGCTAAGTAGTTTGCTTACAGGGTAAGCCATTAAACCATGAGGAAATGGCCAGTTAACATGGATTAAGTCAGGTTTTTGTTTTTTACATAGCCAAAACAGTTGCCATGTCCCAAGCAAAATATATAAAAGGGCAACTAATATGTATAAAGGTTGCTTTTGTAGTTTTGTGGGTGCACCGTCTCGAACTAGATTCTCAAACCGTTTAAAAAAGTATCGAAACCGATAAACTTCAATATCATCTAGATTATGAGTCTGAGACCCTTCGTACGCTGGAGCAAAAATTGTAAATCGGATTCCAAGCGATCGCAGTTGCAATACAGTTTCACGGATAAATGCTCCATGATTGCCATCAGATGTAGTCGGATAAACCGATGAGATTACAAGGATGTGTTTGTCACGAAGATCAATAGACATAGTTAAAATACTTGAAATAATATTTTGACGATTTATTTGCGATTTTAAAGCTTGGGTAAGATCACATAAAAGTTTTCAATCGATTCTTATTTGAACAATTATTTGTAGTAAGAGATGCACATCAAAAATCTTTCTTTATGCAATATTTGGAGCATCATAGACGCTGAGAAACCGAAATGGTAAGACTGTGCTAAAAGTTTATCGGAATCTCATATTAAAGCTCGCCTAAGCTAAAATACGTAGAATGAAATACTATTTTATAAAGTATTTCATAAAAAATAATGAACAAATAATATAGATTACGCTTTGCAAAATCAGAACATTAAATTAGGCTTCTAACTTTATGTCAGGATCTTCCATGCTTACAGCTAATTTGCCTCAGCAACTCCCTTTAGAAAGTCGCTCTGTAACAGTTGTCATACCTGCTTTAAATGAAGAAGGCAACCTTGAAAGACTGTTTGATTTAATTGAAAAAGCCTTTTTGCGTCTTGGATTTACGTTACCTGTAGTCCTTATTGACGATGGCAGTACTGATGAAAGCCCCAAAATTTTAGTTCAGTTACAGCAAAAATATGATTTTTTGACTGTAATTACTCATCCTAAGCGCCTTGGAGTAACTGGTGTATGGAAAACTGCGATCGCTAATACCAATAATGATTGGATTCTTTGGGGCCAAGCCGATTTAGAGTCTAATCCTGAATTGGATATCCCAATATTGTTAGAGGCTTGTACTAAGGAAGTACACGGAGTAGCAGGATGGCGACAAAATCGCGGAGATGGAAAAAAATTAGCTTCTAAGATAGCAAATACAACTTGCCGTCTTCTCTTTGGCTTAAAAATTCATGATATGAACTGGATCAAGCTTATACCTAGAGAATTAGTTGCGGCGCTTCCTATGGATGTTGTTACGCATCGCTATTTGTTGGCTGTTTTATCTGGCTTTGGCTACCACATTACTGAGGTTCCTACCCCTTGGTTCCCTCGATATTCTGGATATACTAAGTTCGGTAAAAAACGCTTTCTGTCCTCTAGTCTCGATTTTATTAGAGCGTTTCGCTGGTTCATTAGTAAACGACTTTCTATTACAAGTTCTGATTCCACAGCTCTTGAGAAAAAAAATTCAGGAGAGATGTCAAATTTTCCTTAGCTCTTGAGAAGAAAAATTCAGGAGACAAGTCAAATTTTCCTTCTCAGGGTTAATCGCAAATTTTTTTAAGCCCAAATTTGGAAGGTCACGCCCCACAGGGACGTGACCTTCCAAATTTGGGCTTTTTTGTCTCTCACAGAACTCGGAGCACTGTAGGAATGCTGTGTAAGGTTGGCAACTCGCGGATGGAGGCGATCGCTTGCTGGAAGTTATACTCGCTAACCCTTTGGGTTACTACCACGATTTCAGCCAGACCGTCATGGATCGTATTTTTTTGCAAAATTGCATTCAAGCTGACGCAGTGCTTACCAAAAGCAGTTCCAAGATCGCCAATCACCCCTGGCTTATCATGGGTTAGCAACCTTGCATAAAACTGCGTCACGGTATTTTCAATTGGCGCAATTTTAGCGTATTGCTCGTGGGAACAGCCCATTAATTGATTGACGTGATTGGGCATAGATTTCAGAGCAGCGACCACATTAATAATATCTGCAACTACAGCACTAGCAGTCGCACCTGCACCTGCACCAGGACCAGAGAATACAACTTCTCCGATGGGATCTCCTTCAATACGCACTGCATTGGTTACACCATGAATATTTGCAAGCGGATGTTGGATGGGAATTAGCGTCGGATGTACCCGAATTTCCAGATTGCTGTCATCTTTGCCGCCAGTATTGCTATCAGTGCGTCGTGCAATACCTAGGAGCTTAATTGTAAAACCCAACTCTTTGGCATAGCCAATATCAGCACTAGTAATAGAGCGGATACCTTCACGATAAATATCTTCAAGTTTAATGCGATCGCCAAAAGCAAGACTCGCTAAAATTGCCATCTTGTCCGCCGCATCATAGCCATCGACATCAGCAGTAGGATCGGCCTCGGCATAGCCTAACTGTTGTGCTTCCGCGAGGGTTTTATCAAAATCAGCACCCTCGAAATACATGCGACTCAAAATGTAATTGGTTGTGCCATTAACGATCCCCGTTAATTCGCTAATGCGATTGCCACCAAGACTTTGTTTAAGTGCTTGGATTACAGGAATACCACCACAAGCCGCAGCTTCTAGCATTACATATACACCTTTTTGTTTGGCTGCGGAAAAAATTTCGTTGCCATGCCTAGCGATTACAGCTTTGTTTGCAGTGACAATATGCTTACCATTAGCGATCGCATTTAAGATCAAACTCTTAGCTGGCTCGATCCCGCCAATAACCTCAACCACGATATCGATCGCAGGGTCATTAACGATAGACTCCAAATCATCTGTGACAATATTGGGATCGATCTCCACATCACGCTGCTTGGCTAGCGATCGCACACCCACGCGAGAAATTTCGATATTAGGTAGCAGGGGATGGCGACCCGCAGGGTCTTGGAGAATTTTGGCAACACCTGTGCCAACTGTTCCTAATCCGAGAAGTCCAACTTTATATGTCACAGTCTTAATTCGTTTTGATTTTTGTCGATTTCTATTAGCTTTTATTGTAGTTTTTTTGGGACGCGATGAATTTTAAAACCCAGAAAGTAGAAGGGGGTCCCCCTTCTACTTTCTGGGTTTTATATGATTAAGATTAAGCAGCTACGGCAAATGCATCTTGAGAATTTCTATGTGATTCTTTATTAACTGTAATATTTTGTTTCATATCTAGATCTGTAGCGATCGCTAATTGATAGCAAGGAATGGTATCACTCTGAATTGAACCTGATATTACACCTTCACACACTTCTAACAAAGCATCAGCAGATGTAGAGAATTGAATACATTGATTTGGTAGGACGACCCTCTCAAAAAAAGCTGCTTTAGCTTGATCTATACGAATAATTTGCATTATTTCGCTTTCGTTACGATAAATACAAGTTAGTTGATTAAGCTGATTTTCTAGGTGATTCGAGTTGATTTTACGTGATTGAATATTAAACATATTTTTTAAAACTTGTTAGTAGCTGCTAGCTTAGCTAGTTAATGATCCCAGATTAAGAGATAGTCCCATGACTAGCAGTGACCTAGCGCACATATTCCAAGTTTCTTAAGCTTTGGGATCGCTATTCCAAGTGAATAAACAAACTTCGTTTGTTTATTCACTTAGCTATTTTTTGCGATCGCTTGACCATGAACTTAGTCAGATCTACGAAAGTATCCCGACGTAAATAAGGATAATCTCCGACCCACAAATTGTATTGAGGAATATAAGCATCAGAGGTGATCCGACTAACCCGTCCAAAACGGCGATCATTAGAAAATAGCAACATATACACTGTTTGCTCAGGTCTAATCCGTTTAAGTTCTCGCTTCATCGGTAATCGCAAAGTTGTTACAAACTCGGTGTCATCTCCAAGCTCAATATTTAAAAAACTTTCTGCGTCATAGCTAACATCCATTCGCCCTCGCGAGTCTACTTTTTCAGCACGAGCTAGCACTTCTTGAGAGACATACACATCCAACACTTCAGCCTGCCAAAATCCACAGTAGGCAAAACGACGCAACTTGGCATTCCGAAAGCTTGCTAGGGCAATTGGCTCTAACATCCAATACAGTCCGCCCAAAGCTGCACATACAAACATGATTAAGGCGGCAAAACTGCTGGGATTATTTTCGTGAACTCGGTTATAGAGAATTGTGAACACAATCACACAAGCGATCGAAATAGCTATACGACGAAATACACTCTGTCCATTGCCCCAGTAGTATTGATACTGCTCTGAGGTGGGTACGGCAGGAATAAGCTCATCAAAATTTTTGCGCTTGAGTGGGGTAATCATAATCTCTATTATTTATGGGTTACGGCTACGCCTTATCTAAAATACCTCGGCATAATTAAAAAACTAGAACCAAAAACTGTACCGCCCGCTGCGCGGGCGGTACAGTTTTTGGGGTTTTATATTTAATTATGCATAGTTACTTATTATGAAACCAATTTAGGGGTTTTCAGCACTAGAGGTGCTGAAAACCCCTAAATTGGTTTTGCCAATAAAGCAGCACCATAAGCCGCTTCGGTTTGGATAGATCGTTGCATGGGGATCTGTAAATAGCGATCGCGTATTTTTGTCCATGTCTGATTTTTTGCTCCCCCACCTGCGGTATAAATTTGCTGAATCGGTGAAGCCCCTAATTCTTGCAACAGCTTATAGCCCTGAGCCTCAATTCTTGCCATACTTTCCAGCAATCCATGCAAAAACTCTACAGGATCATCAGGACGTGGTTTTAATCTTGGTAAGAGGTTGGGATCATTAATCGGAAAGCGATCGCCTTTTTTGGGCAAGGGGTAATAATCTAGCGAACTAGAAATACTCGGATCAATGCGATCGCTCAAATCTTGTAACTGCCGATCCGTAAAAAATTGTCGCAATACCGCACCGCCAACATTTGAAGCCCCACCTACTAACCA
The DNA here is from genome assembly GCF_002914585.1 of Pseudanabaena sp. BC1403. Classification (NCBI taxonomy): domain Bacteria; kingdom Bacillati; phylum Cyanobacteriota; class Cyanophyceae; order Pseudanabaenales; family Pseudanabaenaceae; genus Pseudanabaena; species Pseudanabaena sp. BC1403. The sequence goes on along the minus strand of NZ_PDDM01000010.1, from coordinate 60,203 downwards.
TAAACACCCGAAATCCGTTTCAAACCGATGACTATAAATACCGTAACTGGCATCATTGATCGGGCGATCGCTCAAGACTTTCAACACCATCGTCGAGCCTAGCGAAGTAACCGCTGTACCGATCTCTGGTTTCATCGTCCCAACACTAGCTAAAAAAGCAGCATTACTATCAGTTGTTCCCGCACCGATCTCACAATCAAGGGGCAAATTTAATTTTGAGGCAATCGCTTCCTGAATTATTCCTACAGTTTTACTAGGCGCAAATACTTCTGGCAAAATGACAACAGGATTTTTTAACACCCAATCTTTTAGCCAATCAGGATAGTCTAAAAGATTAGAATCGTAACCCAATTTCAGAGCATTGTGATAATCACTCACGCCCAATTTGCCATGTAGCAGATAACCCAGCCAATCAGCTTGATGCAGCAAATACAAACTTGAGAATGAAGGGCTGCGCCCTTCATTCTCAAGCAATGAAACTAACTTGGCAAAACTCGAAGTCGAGCTACAAACCGAATGTTGCGATGGCGCAATTTTTTTCACTTGATCTATAACTTCTTGACCACAGGCATCGCTATAGATCATTGGTGGTGCGATCGCTTTCCCATCGCGATCGCAAATTAAAACAGTTGAGGAAGTCCCATCAATGACTATTTTTTTCGTAGTTTGTCTAATTTCCTTTGGCAAACTAGCAATTACTTCATAAAGTGCTGTTTGCCATGTTTCGTAATCACGAATGTCATATTCAGTACGAGAGATCGCCAAGATTTCGCCATCTATATTAATAGCGATTGCTCTTACGCCCGAAGTCCCAAAGTCAATCCCCACAAAGTAGTTCATAAATTTCTTAATATAATTGTCGCCGCTTGTATTAGGACAAAATCAAAACCGAATAAGAGAATGGCGGCGCAAAGCGTCGCCATTCTCTTATTCGGTTTTGATAGCTATAGAGAATAGGAGCGAAGCTTCGGGTCACTCCTATTCTCTGGGTTTTACTAAGATTTTTTTAAAGGAATATATTTTTCTAAACAAGTTTTTAGCATTTGTGGATCAAATAAAACTGGCAAGAAATGAATACTTTTTACTTCTTTAAAATAAAACAAAATCGGAAACCCAAACCAAAAAACCTTCCAATCTTGCCACTCTTGATAAGGGAAAGTACGGAATTTCTCTTGCGATCGATAAACATCTAAATCTGTTGCGGTAAATACTAATCGAATCGTAGACGTTTGATAAACTAAAAACAATCCAAAAATTGCAACTACACCCGCAGCAATCGGTTGAACCAATATAAGTGGCAATCCTGCCAACACAATTACAACGGATATTGCATAGTTTGGGCTTAATTCTGTAGCCTGTGATGCAATATTTGGGTCAACAAAAGGGTTTGAAGTAGTCATAATGATTTAAATTATTGATTTCTATCTATAGATATACATTTAATTTTAAATCTATGGCTAACTTATTGGAATGATAGGATGAATGTTAACAAGTTAATTGTGTGCTTTAGTTTAGTTCGCTCTTCACTAATCGCTACATTATCTTTCCCCTGTAATCTCTATATAAGCTTAGGAAATGTCTATGAACTTATCCTCAACAGCGAATGACTTGGATCTCCCTTTGCATGAAGCCGCTAAAGATCCTAAAGTCTGGAGTCACCTCAAACAAGCGATCGCAACCAGTTCAGGATTTGACAAATGGCAGCGTTCTCGAAACGGAGACCCCAAAGGCGATCCCAAAGATGTTGTCGCAGTACAAGAAAGCGTTCTTGATGATCTCGTGCGTAGCTACTTACGTGAGACACTAGAAACGTTAGCGTATTAATTGCGAGATTTTCTTGTGAGCGAAACATTAGAAACTCAGTTTGAATCCTTAAGAGAGCAACTAGCTACAGATGATATGGGTGTTCGGATGAAAGCCCTCCATGCTAGTCGCTCTCTTCCCATTTCTGAGAGATTTACTTTACTCTCGATCGCTGCGATCGATCCCTATGCGCGTATCCGATATGATGCAGTGAGTCAAATTGGCACAGTCGGTACAGTTAATTTAGAAAAATCCTTAGAAATTTTAAGCGATCGCCTATCAATCGATCCTGAAATTGATGTCCGTGCGGCGGCAGCAGCGTCACTTGGTTCTCTACAACTAACCCAATCATTTGATCTACTAAAAACCGCCTACGAGTCCACCAACGACTGGATGTTTCAATTTAGCATCATTGCTGCGATCGGCGAGCTAGGCAATCCTCAAGGGTTTGAGTTACTTACCGAAGCATTACAAAGTCCTAATGAACTCGTTAAAATTGCTGCGATCGGTTCTCTGGGAGATCTTGGTAATCCCGCATCAGTGTCACTCTTGTTACCGCTCATCGAAGATCCCGATTGGCAAATCCGACATCGAGTTGCCCAGTCACTAGTACAGCTTGGTGGCTCTGATGCCAAAGTTGCTCTAGAAAAGCTTGCCAATGATCCCATGCCCCAAGTTGCTGAAGCAACGCGATCGTTCTTAGACTCTGTATAAAACAAAAAAGAGCGCAGTGCGCTCTCTTTTGTTTTGTTATAAAAAGGGGCGCAACGCGCCCCTTTTTTAATTAATTTAGAAGGAGAATGTGGTGCGAATTACGCCAACAGTCGCAGTGCCGTTAGCACTGGAGCTGTTTTGGTTAAAGACGAAGAACACACCAGGAGTGATACTGATATTCTTAGAAACACGGAAGCGATATAGAGCTTCCAAGTGATAAGGAGTATTTGCACTACCTTGCGCTACGCCACCAACGTTGGTTCTAAGGAGGGGTTGACCAAACATAATAGCAGCTAGATCACCTTCGGTGAACAAGTCTTTACCAGACAATGCAGCCATCCAGCTGGTAAAGGTTGTTGATGCAGTAGTTGCGCCAGTTGTATCAGCAAAAGTCCAAGCACCCCAAGTATTGAAGGTAAACTTCTTGGTAATATCCCAAACCAAACTACCTACAACAGTGTTGCTTCTGATACCACTAATCCCAGCAGCATTAGCAGCAGAGGCTCCAATTGAATCAACGTTTAAGCCAGAACCAAGACTGTTTCCAACAGTATAGGCATTAGCATAACCAACGCCGAGAGTTAATACATCAGCAGGCTTAAACACAAATTGAGCTGCAATCTTGGTATCACCACCAGATAAACCACCTTGTCCAGTTGCAGAACCAGCATTTGATGCGGTGTATGCAAGCTCAAGGTCAACTTTATCGCTAAACTTGAATTTCAAACCAGCAATAGCCAATCCACTAGCACCACCGCCAGATGCAATACGAATCAAAGGGCTGTATTTCCCAAATCTAGAAATTGTAGCTTGGCTATCACTTTCAAGAGGATTTAACGGGCTGATAACATCTTCGGGAGCGCCAATGGGTGCAATGTAAGCTGTGATGCTTTCACCAATAGGGAATCTGTAGTACAAACGGTTGACTTCAAAAGAATTGTCCGATCTACCACTTTCAAAGGACAAACGGTTAGCATTCCAAGAGTTCGTGCCATTGTTTAGAGATGGCCCAATATTTGGAGTATTGCTGGCTTGTAAGCGGGTTCTCAATAAATCCTTGCCAGTAAAACTGGTATCTAGATTGAGGCGAACACGGTAGCTAAAAATTGTGTTGGTTTTGTCAAAAGGAGCACCAACACCATCGGTTGCACCCGCAAGAGCCATAACTGCTTCGCCGCGTAGCTTGGTGGTGGTGGAGAATTGTTGAGCTTCGAGCTTAGCGACTTTAGCATCAAGAGCATCGACACGACCACGAAGGGTTGCGAGTTCAGCAGCAAACTCTTCTTGAAGCTTTTGCAAGGTGGCGAGGTCTTCTTTGCTTACCTTATCAGCCAAACCTGCGGAGATGATTTCGTTGATCTTGTCCAAGCAAGCATTCAAACCAGCAGCAAATTCGTAACGGCTGGTTGCTTGTTTGCCTCGGAAGGTACGGTCAGGATAGCCAGCGATACAACCGTAACGCTCTACCAAGGATTGTAATGCGGTGAAAGCCCAGTCAGTAGGGCGAACATCGCTTAGTTGAGATACTGAAGTAACATTTTGAGCAACAGCACTAGGACGCAACTGAACTTGTTCGACAAGGGTGTCAGCACCTACGGAGCGAACAACTTCAGATTCTTTAGAAGCTTGAGCATTGGCAGCACCAGCAATAAGAGCAGATGCAGCTACTGCCGCTGAAATCACTAAGCCGCAATTTTTCTTAGAAAAATTAGACATTAAGAATACCATTCCTCACAATGCAATAAATTGTACATCTATCACTGATAAATGTACCAATAATCACAGCGTAAAGTTAAGTGTTCCTAAACACATTAAGAATTTATTTAAAAATTAACTATCACCTACGGTATAGATGAAATTGTTTGAGAATGTAAAATATTTATAAATGTAATTTTTTAACTAGTTTATTAATTAAAATTATTTATTTAAGAGAATAAGATTAAAAGTAAGGAAAAGAAAAGTTCCATTTTTACTTTTTGGGTCAATGCTACAAGATGGAAAAAACTTGAGGTTAGTATGGTAGCGCGAAGCACCGCCCATACTAACCTCTTTTTCGCTACCCTTTTTTGGGGTATAACCAAATTCTAGAAGGAGAATGTGGTGCGGATTACACCAACAGTAGCAGTGCCGTTAGCGCTGGCGCTGTTTTGGTTAAACACGAAGAAAACACCAGGAGTGATGCTGATGTTCTTGGAAACACGGAAGCGGTAGAAAGCTTCCAAGTGATAAGGGGTATCAGTACTACCTTGTGCAGAACCAGTAACACTAGTTCTAAGTAGTGGCTGACCGAAGGAAAGCGCAGCAAGATCACCTTCAGTGAACAAATCTTTAGCAGAGAGAGCTGCCATCCAGCTAGTGAACGTTGTACCAGCAGTCGTTACACCAGTAGAATTAGCAAAAGTGTAGGAGCCCCATGTATTAAATGTGAACTTCTTGGTGATGTCCCAAATCAAGCTACCCACAACGGTGTCACTGTTAATACCACTAACACCAGGAGCGGTAACACCACCCAAAGAATCAACGTTTAAGCCAGATCCAAGACTGTTACCAACTGTGTATGCACGGGCATAACCAACACCGAGCTTTAAAGATTCAGCAGGCTTGAACACAAATTGAGCAGCAATCTTGGTGTTACCACCAGCTATACCACCTTGTCCAACAGGATCAGCAGCGTTTGATGCACTGTAAGCTGCTTGGAAACTTACTTGATCTGTAAATTTCAAGTCAAAACCTGCAACTGCTGGGTTACCACCAGAAGCAATACGCAGCAAGGGGTTGAAACGACTAAATCGGCTAAGCCACTGATCGCCAGAATTTGGAAGTGGGGTCAAAGGATCAAGAATATCGTGCACAGCGCCGATAGGTGCAACATATGCAATAACGTTTCCACCAATCGGAAAACGGTAATACAAGCGGTTAAGCTCAAAGCTATTAGCTGAAGTAGCAAAACCGTCATAGGCTAAACGGGTACTATTGCTATTTGCTAAGTTGGTGAAATTAGCAGTGTTGCTTGCTTGTAGACGTGTTCTCAACAAATCCTTACCAGTGAAGCTGGTGTCGAAGTTGAGACGGGCACGGTAGTTAAAAACTACATTAGTGCTAGAAGGATTAGTAGCTGTGGTAACGCCATCAGAACCACCAACAAGACCGAAAACAGCTTCGCCACGTAGCTTGGTGGTGGTGGAGAATTGTTGAGCTTCGAGCTTAGCGACTTTAGCATCAAGAGCATCGACACGACCACGAAGAGTTGCGAGTTCAGCAGCAAACTCTTCTTGAAGCTTTTGCAAAGTAGCTAGGTCTTCTTTGCTTACCTTATCAGCCAAACCTGCGGAGATGATTTCGTTGATCTTGTCCAAGCAAGCATTCAAACCAGCGGCAAATTCGTAACGGCTGGTTGCTTGTTTGCCACGGAAGGTACGGTCAGGATAGCCAGCGATACAACCGTAACGCTCTACCAAGGATTGCAATGCGGTGAAAGCCCAGTCAGTGGGGCGAACATCGCTTAGTTGAGATACTGAAGTTACATTTTGAGCAACAGCACTAGGACGAAGCTGAACTTGTTCGACAAGGGTGTCAGCACCTACGGAGCGAACAACTTCAGATTCTTTAGAAGCTTGAGCATTGGCAGCACCAGCAATAAGAGCAGATGCAGCTACTGCCGCTGAAATTACTAAGCTGCAATTTTTCTTAGAAAACTTAGACATATGAATTACTTTCCCTCACAACATAACAGTAAAAAATCTGTCAAAAACAAATTTAGCAACAATAGCAGTCAAAAGTGAAGTGTTGCTGAACACATCTGCTATGCTTTGTAGCTAAAACGATATTTCAATACGTCATAGATTGCATGGCATTAAACTTAAAAGACTATTGGGGGATCTTTGCGCCACCTACAATCTCCACCTACAATCTATTGGTGAAATGCTCTAGTTAATATTTAGCGATCACAGCGATCGCAGAATCTTTAAACCGAATAAAATTAATATCCAAAATATTTGCTGGAGCAATTGGGCTAAAATAAGATTGGCAGGGGAAAACTATAGAAGCTAACTTTGCAAATTCGTAAGTTACCTAAGCCCTACAAGCATGGCAAAAAGCTAGAGCTAAACTCCCTACAGAGATAATCGTAGATAATCTAAGATTTCTTGGGGAATGCACTTCGGGATAAACAGAAATATGCGTTTCGATCCATATTTTCACTATCCTGTATTCACTCTGTAATCATATCGCAGAGCTATCAATATCGTCTCTAAGAAGATAGATTAACTTCCACAGTTTCGTTTTGATAAGTCGAATCTCTTGACGTTGTCTGTCTGTTCTAATCGCCGAAAGCTTGATTTTCGCTGATTTGCGATGTTGATATCCGCTTGTAGTTTGTGTTCGTAGGTTACTATTTTGTTACCCCCTCGTTTGCTCTAATTTGCTCACCTTAAACAATCTCTCGACCTTCGCCTCATGGAATTCTCGATTAATCAACTGTTAGACAATTTCTCTGATGACAAGCTAGTTACGCCCAAGGCGATCGAAAAAAAACTTGGGATCGGTGATGACAACAAAAGTGTTCGTCGGCTCCAAGTTGCCCTTGATGCACTCGAAAAAATTGGCATTCTCGAAAAAGACAAGGGTCGATATCGCCGCATCCAAGAAGAAGGATTGGTAGAAGGTCGCTTGAGATGTTCAAGCAAAGGTTTTTGCTTTGCGATCCAAGATGTCGAGGGTGCTGAAGATATATATGTGCGAGAGAGTCGTCTTAGCAATGCTTGGAATGGCGATCGCGTGCTAGTGCGGGTAACTAAAGATGGTGTGCGACGGCGATCGCCTGAAGGCGAAGTACGCTTGATCCTTGAGCGATCAAATCCGACCTTGCTTTCGACCGTAAAATTAACTGACGATAGTTATCGGGCTGTGCCCCTAGATGATCGCTTACTGTTTGAAGTCGAGCTAGTGCCAGATGAAGAAACGCCTGATTTGGATGTGGCTGTTGGCAAGCTTGTACATTTAGAAATGGTGAGATTTTCACTAGGCAATCATTTGCCATTGGGACGGGTTTTGCAGGTTTTGGGCGATGATGCTGAGTCCACGAATGATATTGATCTGGTATGTTGCAAACATAATTTGCCCAGAAGATTTAGCGCCAAGGCTCTTACGGCGGCCGCAAGTTTGCCGAGAGGCGTAAGGAAAGCTGATCTCAAGCATCGTCTCGATTTACGTAAGACTCTGACAGTCAGAATTGGTAATGCCGCCGCGATTTCGCTTGCAGAGATAGAGGGTGGATGGGAATTGGGTGTGCATATTCCCGATGTGGCAACCTATGTGACGGCGGGTTCGCCTTTGGACTTAGAAGCCCAAAAGCGTCTGCGTTCATTTTTCTTAGGTGATACGATTTTGCCGATGTTACCTGAGATGAATGTATTTAACCAGCCTGAATATCTAACGATGTCAGTGTTGATTAAATTGGATCACGAAGGGAATATGCTTTCGTTTGAGATTCAGCCTTCGGCAATATTAGTTCGGGCTAACTTGAGTTATCAGAGAGCGCAACAAATTCTTGATGGGAAGGTGGCAGTCGATGAGGATGCGCCTAGCCAAGAAATTGATACGGAAGTGGAAGAGCTGGTACATCTAATTGCTAAGGTGGGTGCTTTTCTCCAAGAGCGCTCTAATGCAATTAGACTGGTATTACCACAGATTCCTTCTCAAGAAGCGGATGAGGGTGTACGTGGCTTGACAGTGGTTCCTTTAACTTTGCAGATCTCTGGAAATGTTACGGAAATAATGATCTTGGCAAACAAAGCGATCGCTTCGCATCTACAGTCTCTATCTATTCCGACCATCTATTTGCGTCAAATCGCTCCCGATCAAGGGAAAGTTGACGACTGGACTAAGCTATTAGAGAGTATGGGGATTTCGGCGCAGCTAGAAACGCCTGATCAGATTCAGATTGCTGATTTGCATCGGATTTTGGGACAGGTGAGTCAGCTTGAACAAGACGCGACTCGCGATATTCTCAAATATCTGTTGATGTCTATGTTTAAGACTAGCGAATATGTGCTTGCACCTTCACTGCACTTTGGATTGGGCTTAATCGATCTACCCTATGTACATGGTGTATTTCCCCAAAACCATTATGCTGATTTGCTGATCCAGCGCATTTTGCATACTGTGTTTGAAGAAGGTCGCGATCGCCGTAGTATCAGAATTAAGGATGGCGTAAATCTGCGCAGTTCTAGCGCCCATGGACAGGTGAATTGGAGTGTTTTGCCGCCTGAGACAGAACGTCAATTGATTGAAGATTTAGAAGTTGTTGTACCGAAGCTAAACCAAGCTGATGCTTTATATCATCGGTCAATTTCCGATCTTGATGGATTGCGGAAAGCTGAGTTTATGCGATCGCATACAGGTGGAAACTTCTATGGCATTATCACTAGTGTCCAGTCCTATGGATTCTTTGTGGAAATTGAATCTCTATTAGTTGAAGGTTTAGTCCATGTCAGTTCTCTTAAAGATGATTGGTATGAGTTCCCATTGATTAACGGCAAGGGCAGGGCAAGGGCTTCGACTCTGCTAGTTGGTCGTCGCAGTGGTCGTCAATATTGTTTGGGCGATCGTGTGGAAGTACAGGTCAAGGGGGTAGATTACTATCGCCAGCAAATCGACTTAGTTGCCGTAGTTAACACTGAGGGGGATCGTGACTTGTCTAATACTTCTGAATCTAATTTAGAATTAGAAAGTAATTCAGAAGAATTTCCTGAAGAGATCGATGTAGAAAACCTTGAATAATCTCCAACATAACAGCATGGGTTGAAGCATTGTTTCAATCCATGCTGTTATGCACCGAATTGATTTAGCTCCTAACCACTCCTCTCCAAGAGTTCTCCACCATGTCGCTTTCCCGCCTATTGGTGACCATTCTAAACCGTCTTCAGCCTTCTGCGGAGACGGTTATGCTTGTTTCTGCGATCGCGGTGGGCGTAATCAGTGGTACTGGGGTAACCCTATTTCGTAAGCTCATTTTATTTACCCAAGAATTCTATTGGCATAAAATAGCCATAGTTCTTAGCAATCAGTGGCACTGGGCGATCATCTTTATCCCAATGATGGGAGCGTTAGTAGTTAGCCTTTTACGATTCAAATTAGATCAATTAGATCAAGCTGAAGCCAAAGCTTCTAATCGAGAACTAGGATTATCCTATTCGCAGGTTCCTCTAAAAACTGTGGCGGCGGCCCTTTCACTGGGCGCGGGAGCTTCGCTTGGTCCCGAGGGCCCAAGTGTTGAGTTAGGTAGCAATATTGGATCGTTGCTCGGTCAAATGCTGCAATTTTCTAGCGAACGAATTCGGTTGCTTATCGGAGCAGGTGGAGCCGCAGGGCTAGCCGCAGGGTTTAATGCACCGATCGCAGGTGTATTTTTTGCTTTAGAGGTACTGCTACGTGATTCCTATCGCACCAATAAATCTAGCCCCAACTCGGATGTCAGTGTTGTCGTTATTGCTTCAGTAATTTCGGCGCTGGTTTCTCAGATTAGCCTCGGTGAGCGGCCAGCATTTAGTTTGCCTGTCTATGAGGTGCGCAGCTATTGGGAGTTACCGCTATATCTCGGTTTGGGTGTACTAGCCAGTGTCGTGGCACTTTTGTTTACTCGATCGATTAAACAAGCTAAGAAATTTTTTGCTGGAGAATGGGCGATCGCACCATTCATGAAAAACCTATCCATGCCCTTCAAGCTGCTGATTGGCGGACTATGTGTTGGCATTATTGCCTTAACTTTTCCTGAAGTAATTGGGATTGGTTATGAAACGGTGGAATCAATTCTGCAAGATACTCCTTTCACGATTCCTTTGTTAAGTATTTTGTTGGTAGTTAAACTTTTGCTGACGGCGATTAGTTCTGCTAGTGGCTTTGTTGGAGGGATATTTGCACCATCGATTTTCTTAGGAGCTGTGCTGGGTAGCCTGTATGGGCAGGCGATCGCTTATTTTTTGCCTGCCTCGATCCCGATCGCGGCTTCTCCAGCCTACGCCCTTGTCGGAATGGCGGCAGTTTTAGCAGGAACAGTTCGCGCCCCCTTGACATCGGTGTTGCTATTATTTGAAATGACCCGTGACTATCGCATCGTTTTACCACTGATGGCAGCCGTTGGTCTCTGCGCATGGGTACTTGATCAAATCGATACATCAAAATCAGCAGATCGGATGATCATGCAATGGTCTGGTCTACCCGCCGATATCGAAGTCCTTGAAAAAATCAAAATCGCAGAAGTCATGACCCTCAATCCTGCCTCGGTCAAATATTCAATGCCATTGCTACAAGCCGCGCAATTTATTACAAGTGGATATCATCACAGCGCCCTTGTATTTGATGATATTAACCACTTGCAAGGTATTCTCACCACTCAAGATATTAAGCGAATTCTTTCTACCCCAACAGGCGATCGTCCGTTTGAAGAATTGACTGTACAGAATATTTGCACTAGTGAGGTGCTTTGCACATTTGCCGACGAATCTCTTGCTGAAGCCCTGAAACGCATGGCAACTAGGGATTTGAGGCAGATGCCTGTGGTTGATCGCCATCAACCCAAACGTGTAATTGGGATGGTTGATCGCCTAGCAATTACAACAGCTTATAATACAGCACTAACAAAACGGGCGATTGCTGCTAGAATTACAGCGACTAAATCGACTGTACCTATTGCTAATAATACTTATACGTCTATAACTAACATTTCTAGTAATGGTTCGAGTAATATTTCTAGCAATGGTGCTAATGACAAGACCAACAATAAAGACAATAATTTAAGTAATTTAAATAATTCTATAAGTAATACTTTAGATAGCACTTTAACCAACAACTTAAACAGAGAGTCAGATATTCACAATTCTGAGGCAATTTCTTCTTGAAATTTACGCAGAGGTTGCCTTAAATATCTGGTCAATTAGCCCAAACAAGGATGTCATGGATAGCGAAGAAATACTAATTGAATTTTTGGGAAATGGCGATCGCGCTAATGGTGAATCGATTAAATCGGTCAGCACCACTAAAATTAAAGACAGCATTCAGAAACTTGCTAGTTTAGTTCAGCAGCTCGCTACGGACAGTGCTCCGAGTCAAGCTAATGGGTTAGCACTCGATGAGGTCGAAATTTCGATCAAGCTCACGGATGCAGGTGAAGCAATTTTATTAGGTGATGGTCAAAGCGGTGGGGCAATGACTTTACGGTTTCGGCGATCCAATAAAGTAATGGCGATCGCCAATGATGATACACATACTCAATCTCAATCCCAACTAATCAACTCGAATACAGGCGTTGACTACACCAAGTTAAAAGCTTTGCTATCTAATAGTAAATGGCAAGAAGCGAATCAAGAAACATGGAACGTTATGTGTCAGGCGGCGCGTAAAAATATTGGTTCTGTGTTAACCGCAGAGGAGATCAAGAAAATTTCCTGTGATGACTTACAGATCATAGATAACCTCTGGCGCAAGTATAGTAATGGTCGCTATGGCTTCAGCGCTCAGAATCAGATCTATATGTCATCAATTTTGGGATAAATAGTTTTAGGTCGGAGTGCTTAGCGCAATAAGTTGGTTTCCCCGACATCTATCAGTCTCACATAGAAGTTTCACAATCAGCTCACAAGGCAAATCATCAGGGGTAAGTGTCATGGATCAGGATAAGCAAAAACAGATTACAGGCTATTTTATTGAGGAGGCAAAGGAACATCTCCAGACAATTGAATCAGGACTGCTTAATTTGCAAACGCTGATGGGCAACTCTGAAGCAGTCAATGAGATATTCCGAGCTGCTCACTCAATTAAGGGCGGGGCAGCTATGTTGGGATTTAGTAGCATTCAACATGTTGCCCATAACTTTGAAGACTATTTCAAAGTTATGCGTGAAAATACTAATTTTCAAGTTGATCAAGATTTACAGACCCTCTTTTTACAAGCATTTGACAAGCTGCAAGAACTTGTCGAGCATTTGCAAAGTCCTTATGGGCTAACCAAGGACGCAGTTGATAACGTCATGGCTGGTTCTGATCAAATCTTTGCAAACCTCAAAAACCATCTTCAAAATTTAATCTCAGGAAAAACAGCCAAAGCAAATACATTTGATACACAGAAAAAGATTGATACTAAGGGAATGTTGTCGGCATTTCAGTCGGAAGTCCCGCTCAAGTTGCGAAATATGCTGGAGTTATTTAAGCAACCTGATAGTCCTCGCAGCCGCCAAAATTTGGAAACAATTTGTACTCAATTACAGCAAATAGGCGATCGCTTTGATCTAGCACCTTGGACTGAGTTGATGGAATCAGTAAGAGCTGCGGTATCAAATCCTAACAATCAATTTCGTACCCTCGCACCAATTCTGATTAAGGAAATCAAACAGTCTCAGGAGCAAGTTTTAGCTCAGAAAGCTCATCTAGTTAAGGCATCACCACAGTTATTACAGTTGCTCTCTGCTAGTTTAGGAGGCAGAACTGAAGCTCTGACGGTATCTCTGACGGCTCCTTTAAAAGCACCTAAAATTGCTTCTGAGAATACTTCAGCCGATGAAGTAAGTAAGATCTTTGGGGCGGTGATCGAAGAAGATAAGGCAATGAAAGGTTGGCAAACCTTTAGCGATCGAGTGGGGTGGCGACAAAATGGAACTTGGATTGTTTCCAATGCTTCTCCTCAGCAGATTTCTCCTGACGGGCATTTCCCTACACCGCTTTGGTTAGCGTCATGGCATCAGTCCAAAGACTCTAAAGCGAAAGAGTTTCAAGCTCAGTATGCAGCACTTTTAGCGAAGATTGCTAGCTGTAATATTAATTAAATTCCATAGCAAGGGGCTTCAGCCCCTTGTCTTTCTTAAGAAGTGGCGGCGCGAAGCGCCGCTACTTCTAATTACAAAATATTTGTCATTTACTTTAAAGAGGTTTTATTAAGTGAGGAGTTTGTTTGCCACAATTTTAGCGATTAGTGCTAGTACATCAGCATTACCCGCGATCGCAAATCCGATCACAAATCCGATATCTAGTCAAATCTCAAAAAGCTCTATACCTGCTGAAAACCAGAGTTCTAGCTCTAACCAATTTAGACAACGCTCTCTTAATTTTGCGAAGCAGATTCCCGCAGATGCAATCGGCATAGTGCTGGTGGATCTAGATGCAAACTCTTGGCAGATCTCAGGAATGCCGCAATCTATAAGTCCAGTTTCGGCATTTGACAAATTATTGACATTTTTGGGTCAATCTCTTCCAATTTCTATTGCTAAAGATATTCAACCTTGGTTGGGAAAAGAAGTTGCGATCGCTTTCTTTAGTAATACGGACAACAAATTCGAGTTTACTTTTACAGCTTTATCGACCGTCGCTGATGACAAGAAGTTTGAGATTTTTCTTAAAAAGTTAAAAAGTCTTGATTTGCCGAAACCCACTGAAACTCTATATCAAAATGTCAAAATCCTAGAATGGCAATTAGAAGAGGATTCCGTTGGGGACAAGAAACCAGTTATTTCCCATACATTGAACTCGCGGAATTCACTGCAATCTTTGCTAAGACTAAAACAAGACATACCTCCAAATACCAATGATCAAGAAGAGGAATCTGATGAAAGTGAGCCAATTGTACCTAGCTTTCCCAACTTCAGCATCAAGCGATTTGCGATCGCCAAGCTGCCAAGTGGAATTGCGGTAATTACGACTGATCGGCAAATGATCCAGAAGATGATTGATACATCTGCCGAGATTCCTGAGCAAAGGTTGGCATCTCTAGCTGATAATCAACTTTTTTTGCGATCGCTAAACAATCCTCTGTGGAATCGATCGCTGATTGCAGGTTATGGCGATTTTAAAGAGCTAGGTAAAATTTCCGAGCTTTTGGCGGCGGACTTACCAGAGACATCGGAAATCCCAGGATTTAGCCGTCAAGAATATCTCGACGGATTGAATTATACTTTGGCGCAGTACAGTAGTTTTGATCTGTTTACATGGGTTACACCTCAGGGTATTCGCAGTCAGAGTAATAGTTATTTCTCGGAAGTGAGATCCCCTAGTCCCAAGGATACGGCAACACGCGATCGCTTGCTATCGTACTTGCCATCAAATGTGTATGGAGCAATTACTAGTCGCAATCTCAATCGTCAATGGCAATGGTTTGTTGAGGAGTCTAAACAGCAATCTACCTACAAGATTCTTGTCGAAGGTGTGAGAATGCTCGCTCCTTTGATTGTGGGTTCTGGATTAGATCTCGACATTGAGAAAGATATCATCTCTTGGATCGATGGAGAATATGCTGTTGTGGTATTCCCCAGCGATCACTCACCTTTTCAAGAGACGGGCGTTGATCTAACCATAGGAGCGTTAATCCGTACATCGAAACCTGACGTAGCCAATGCAACTCTAGGTAAATTAACTCAACAAATCTCTAAATTAAGTAGAGATTTCATCCAAGTCAAAAAGCGCCAGATTGGAACTACTGTTCTTACCAGCTTTGAGTTTCCTGATACGAGAGTCAGCGGTAAAACCCAGAGCATTTTTGCCTATGGTTGGCGCGATCGTCAAACTTTAATGCTGACGTTAGGAGCGAATACAGCATCAGCTTTTGTGCCAATTCCCAAACCTGCTCTTGCTGAATCAGAGATGTTTCGCGATGCGATCACAGATATGCCACAACCAAACTTTGGCTATTTTTACCTCAATGTTAATGCGATCGCCAAACAAGTAGCTAAGTTCTATATATCCTTCTCGGAGACCTTCGCTTCGCTTGATGAACCGAATCAGGTATCTAAACCAGAAATACCTGAAGTGATCCAAAAGACAATTGATCGACTTGGTGGTGCAGTGTTTGTGTATTCCGAAACTAGCGATCGCTTCCAATCTGATTTCTTCCTTGGACTAAAACCATAGATCGCAAAGCGCTGAAACCCAATTGAAGATAGCGCAAACCACCTTCTTCAATTAAAAAAATGCCAATGATTATAAATTTAAGCCGCATAAATGGTAATTTTTATGATCCCCATAACCATAATGGTTTAACAAATGTCTAATACATCAACTCAATTAGAAAAATTAGTAATTGCCAGTGGTAATGCTGGCAAGATAAAAGAGTTTCGTGATTATTTAGCAGACCTAGGTATAACTCTAATTCTTAAACCTGACAGCATTGATGTCGAAGAAACTGGTGCAACTTTTATTGAGAATGCTCATCTCAAAGCATCTCAAGTCGCAATCTCTACAGGAGAATGGGCAATCGCAGATGACTCTGGGCTTGAAGTAATGGCTCTTAATGGCGCTCCAGGAGTACTTTCAGCAAGGTATGCCGATACAGATAGCGATCGCATCAATCGGGTTTTATCTGAACTTAAGGATCAGGTTAATCGGGAAGCTCAGTTTGTTTGTGCGATCGCGATCGCTTCACCAGATGGTGCGATCGTGGCTGATGCAGTTGGGCTGTGCAAAGGTGCAATCTCCGATGCTCCGAGAGGGAAGGGTGGATTTGGATATGATCCTATTTTCTTAATACCAGAGTTTCAGCAAACCTTTGGGGAAATTCCACCAGAAGTCAAAGCTAAAATTAGTCATCGCGCCAATGCCCTTGCCATGCTACGCTCAAAATTACAGAATTTCGTAAATCAGTAATCAACACCGTAAAATAGAGTGGCGGCGCGAAGCGCCGCCACTCTATTTTACGGTGTTATTTCCTATTCGAGGGACATTGCAGATTGAACTACATTATTCCTTGTAATAACATCAATCAGTTCCTGCTTAACTTCTTCAGCTTGCTCATTATCAATTTGACAAGTACCAGCATTAGCATGTCCGCCACCTTCATATCTCAACATCAACTCCCCAATATTAATCGGACAGGTACGATTGAGAACTGACTTACCGACAGCAAAAACAGAATTCTGCTTTTGCCTTCCCCACATTTGATGAATAGAAATGTTACACTCAGGATATAGGGCATATACCATAAAGCGGTTGCCAGCATAGATCGTGTCTTCATTCTGCAAGTTGACTATAACTAGCTTATCGTAGACTTCTGCACAGCTCTGAATTTGTCTCTTAAATATCTCCTGTTGCACAAAAAATAGCTCTACGCGCTCCTTAACATTCGGAAGTTCCATAATCTCTTCAATAGTCATTCTCCGAAAAGCATCTACCAATTCCATCATCAAAGCATAATTAGAAATCGTAAACTCACGGAATCTTCCTAATCCTGTCCGTGAGTCCATCAAAAAGCTTAATAGTACCCATCCTTGTGGATGGAGAATATCATCAATATCAAACTGTGCTGAATCACATTTATCTACTGCTAGCATCATCGCTTGCGAGACATGCGGAAACTTTAATTTTCCTCCATAATAGTTATAGACAACTCTTGCTGCCGATGGCGCTTCACCCTCAATAATATGATTCTCTGGAGTATCATAAATGCGCATTGTCTCACTCGTATGGTGATCAAAGACTAAATATGCACCCTCTATATATGGCAAGTTAGTCAAAATATCGCGATCGCAGACCTCGACCTTACCATCTTGCACATCTTTCGGATGAACGAATAAGATCTCGTCTATCATATCTAGTTCTTTGAGTAATACGGCGCTAACAACACCGTCAAAGTCACTACGGGTAATTAATCGATATTTTTTGATTGCGCCTGACATAAGCTGATGCCTTTGATAATCTTACAAAATATTACTTGTGATTCTGTCCATAACTATAGCGCTTTGCGTTGTAGGCTGAAATTTTTGTTGCAAAAATTCGGACACTTTGGCGAACTCAAGATCCAATTGATGTATCACTATATTCATGTTTTCTACCTCACTAGTATGACTATTTGACTTACAAAGAACGCTTAATTCTTTGCAAATTGCCACAATTCTATCGGCTCCTAAAGTACCGCTTCCACCCTTAAATGCATGGTTCTCAAAACTGATTTGGACAAAATCTAGATCCTCTAGTGCTTGTCGCATCTTTGCGATCGCCTGCTCCGAATCTTCTAAGTAAGTATCAATAATCTGTGTGAGAGCCTGCTTACCAATACATTTCTCTAAAATATTCAACGTTGACACATTGATTACTGCAAGTCCAAAGATAGAAGAATCTAATTGCATATAAATACTAGATGGCGTATATAGATTGATCAATATCACCAAATTTAACTTTTGATGGATCAAGCAATTGCTTTGTTAATGAATTCAGATTTCGAGATCGTAATTCAGGCTTAGTTTGTCCAGAATAGGTTTTACTTAATTGTAAATGCGCCGATAAATAGAACATTATTTTGCCCACTGTCTACAATCAAACCCCTTTTACAAATTCACAAAGAGGTCTACACCGTTTTGTACTTTTGGGATTACTTGCATCAATAATATTCGAGAATTATTTGGTGCGATCTGGCTATTTGTAGCATTGGACGTTCCATGATTATGTAATCTAAAGTGATCCCTTAATAAAATTATAGATTTTTTCTACTGACTATAGGATCTCTACACTAGACACAAAAAAATAAGATGTGACAAAATCACCATATTTTATTTTTTATGCCCAGTCATCTTGCCCTTCATCCTGAGCCATATAGACTTTGCCGATCGCATGGATCGCTCTAGTTTTTGTAAATAGGTCTTCTTCCGTTAACTGCCAATTATTGAGAACTTTGAACAGATCAGCCTGAATATCTCTCGCCCCAACGAATCCTTTATAACGCACGATTAAACGGGCTAGATCAGCATGATCACGGTTACTTGGCGCAGACTGCGCCAGTAAATCATTCACTATTTGGCGATCTTTGGTGTACTGAGGATGTCTTTGATCTTTTGCTTCTGCCATAAGAGATACAGCGCAAAGCGCTGAGATAAAAAGCCAAAAAATTATTGAGAATATTGCGAAGCAATATTCTCAATAATTTTTTGGCTTTGGTTTAGTTACAAATTACTGTCTCAAAATCACTACTTCATTACCAGTTACAGGGGTACGCGCAATCAAATGATTTTCGGCATCTGCAACAAATAGCTTCTTGAAATTGAGTGACTGCGATCGCGTTTGTAAATCTGTCACCAATTGAGTTTGTTGGCTTGGCTCCAATTTATACCAGCCATCATTAAGCGCCACAATCAAGCGTCCACGCTTAAAGTTAGTCTGTACCGAACCAAGTAAAGATTCACCATATTGGTTCGCTACTTCCGAAACTTGAGTTTGGATCTTCGCGATCGCAATTTGTTCAGCATTTAGAGGCGCATCACCACGCTCTGGCTTCACCAAGTCTTTATTAACGGCAGATGGTTGTTTCTTAGCAGTAGTGATTACTGGTTTATTAATCGGTGCTGGTGTTGCTGCAACTTTTGTAAAATTTTGGCTGTGAGCATGGGATGGCTTCAAAATGATCAGCAGTGAAAACAAAGTGACCAAAGCGATAGTACCAGCCCGCTTATCAAGAATACGCTTAACTTCATCGGAAAGTGGAACCTGCACAGCAATCCCACTAATCGATCGCCAAATGGGAGCAGTTGCGGTCACCGTCTTTTTCCAAGCATCATTTTCTTGGAGCTTTTCCCAAGAATTTACCAAAGAAGGAGTGGCTGCCGCCTTAGCCGAAGTCTTTTGCCAAACATTTGTCGCAATCGGATCGAGCTTGTCAACTGTCATTTGTAAAAACGACAAAATTTTCGGTGTAACTTGCTCCTTGACAAATTTCCAAGCAACACCAAATTCCTGCTTGACTTGTGCCACTAGCGGAGAGTCGGCTTCGGTGGAGGCATTAAGCAAGCCCGCCGCTTCACCCGTTGCATCCAAAGTGCTTTCTTTCCCTTCAAGGCTTTGTTGAAGTTTTGTTAAGGCGACGATTAGAGATGCGATCGCCTTAGCCGAAAAGACCTTTCCTATATTTAAAGCTTTATTTAGGGTAGGGTTGCTAGAAAGATTCTCTGTACTTGTTGTAGCAGTTGTCTCTTGACCTTCTTTTGTCACCAAATTAGACTTGGTGAGCTTTGTTTGTAGGTTACGTAGTGCAGGCAGCAAACTTTTAATAAGTTTAAGTAATAGCGCTTGCAACTGCGGCTGTACTTTCGTCCAAGTTTGCCCAACTTGCTTGGAAACGCCCTCAATTACTTCTTTAGATTTGTTTTCTGTCATAACTGCCTCCTGTCACAATTCACACGGTTGCCATGAAAAGTATCACAAATTATGCAGTGAGATTAACATATCTTGAGGCATTTCTTAGTATTGCACTGCTTTACGTTGAAAAGAACACCAATACTTTACTTTTGTTAAAAGTGCTGCTTTGCAATACTTTTAACAAAAGTATTGCGATTTGGATAACAACAAAGTTCTACATTTCTCTACATTTCTATAGATACATAGTTGCTATAGTTAGGTAAGCTTCATCACTTAGTTCTTGCTCCTGCCTTAATCATCATTTTTATTAATACAAATATCACTTAAATATCATGCGCATTCTCGCTCTAGCTTGGGAGTTTCCACCACGCATCATTGGAGGAATTTCTCGTCACGTAGCAGAGCTATATCCTGAAATTGTTAGGCGCGGTCATGAGGTTCATTTAATCACTGTTGCAGTCGAAGGTGGGGCATCAGTAGAGACCGTTGATGGAATTCATGTGTACCGAATTTCCGTTGGAGTCAATAATGACTTTTTTCAATGGGTTGCACAAATGAATGTAAGTATGCTGAACTTTGCGAGAGAGTTCTTGTCAAATAATTCTATAGATTTAATCCATGCCCATGATTGGTTAGTAGAAGAATCCGCGATCGCGATTACTAACGAATTTCAGATCCCTCTAGTTACGACGATCCATGCAACTGAGTATGGAAGATGTAATGGGATTCATAACGATACTCAAAGATATATCCATCATAAAGAAATCCGCTTAACTCAGGCATCACAGCGAGTGATTGTTTGCTCTCAATATATGCGCGGCGAATTGCAGCGGGCGCTAGATTGTCCTGCCGAGAAAACTGATGTGGTCTATAACGGTCTGAGCGTCGAGCGTTGGCAAAATATTACCGCAGAGCATCAATATGATCTTGAAGCTCTAAAGGCGCAATACGCTAAGCCTGAAGAAGCAATCATCTACTTTGTTGGACGGATTACTTACGAAAAAGGCATTTATATTTTGCTGAATGCTATGCCCAAGATAATCGCAGCGATGAATGATCAAGTGCGTTTGGTAATTATCGGTACTGGCGATGCTTATTCGATCTTGCTCCAGCGTCAAGCATGGGATCTAGGTATCTATCACAAAGTTTTATTTACAGGCTTTATGGCAGACGCTGATTTTTGGAAATTTCAGAAGGTCGCTAATTGTGCAGTTTTCCCCAGCTTATACGAGCCATTTGGGATCGTTGCTCTTGAAAGTTTTGCTGCAAAAATTCCACTTGTAGTTTCCGATACGGGCGGATTGCCAGAAGTAGTTCGCCATAAAGTCACTGGCATAGTAACTCGCGTTAATGATGCTGATTCTTTGGCTGACGGCATAATCGAGATTCTACACAATCCTGATTACGCAAAAGCCTTAGTAAATAATGCTCAGGCTGATCTAAGAGAAAGCTTTGCTTGGGACAAGCTCGCCGAACAAACTGAGGCTGTTTTTTTGAAGGTTAAAAGCTGAAGGTCACGTCTTTCAAGTTAAACGGCAGCAGTAATGACCAATGATTTCATTAATGAGGTTTTAAGTTGTGGGGAATTGCGTAAGCCTGATGGTGAAGGCAGAAAAGATAGAATTACTGTCAGCAAAGCGATCGAAACCATGCTGCCGATAAAAAACTTGGCAAACCATAATTCGCTAGAATCGGGATTTGGATTCAAATTGTGAGAAGACATAATAATATTTTCGCTTTAAGTGTTATGTGAGCATGTGTAATTACAGACGAGTCAATTTACGAAAGGAGTTCCCCAAAAGCTCCAGTTTTCTTTATTAAATGGCGATCGCCATTTTTCAATTAAGCTTCGTTCAAGTTGTTGCCGTGGACGTGATGAGGAAGGAGCGTCCCACCAAAAGGTCATGACAACTTGTGTCTGAAGGTTGTGGGTATTATGCAAATCGCGGTAATTAAGGATATACCGTTTGCAATCATGAATTCCTTTCCATCGCTTGTGAGATCTGCATGTCTCACCAATATACAATAGCACGGGTGATTGCAACTCTTTAGTGAGGTCGATCACAAAGTATATGCAAGCGTCGTCACTGCCACGACTGGGTAAGCGATAGAACTCAGCAGGTTGAATGGGTAATGCAAAAGGATTAATCGCATGGGGATCGCAGTGAGCAGAAGGCAAGTCAAATAGAGAAGTTTGGACTGCGGGGATCATTGTAGTGATGAAACTCTGATACTTCGCGATCGCCTGTTTCCACACCTGTAATGACTGACTTCCCATTTCATAGCTCGCGCCACTATCATAAAGACGCGAATTTCGCTGTATGCCTTCACCAAAAAGCGATCCCTGTTCGTAGCGGAAAGAATTTACAGAATTATCGTCATGGGTATTTTTACTATTGTAGGGAGTAGGGCGATCGCTCATGATGATTGCTATAATTTTTTTAAACGGCACTGCACACCGCCTAAAAAATTATAGTCAGATATTTTGCCAGAAGCTCTACCATCACAAATTATCAAAGGGCAACCTCTGACTGCACTCGCCCCAATGCAAGACGTAACCGATCTTGCGTTCATGCAAATGTTAAGCGAATATGGCTGTCCTGATTATTATGTGACAGAATACTTTCGAGTCTATGCCAATTCCAATATCGATAAAAAGATTCTTAGGTCAATCACTCTGAATACAACAGGTAGACCTGTATTTGCTCAACTAATTGGTGAAAGCATTCCTGACATATTGCGGATTTCTCAGCAGCTTACGAAATACCCAATCGCAGGAATTGATCTTAATCTTGGCTGTCCTGCGCCACGAGTTTATCGCAAAAACGTTGGTGGTGGGTTATTGCGCGAGCCTGAAACTATTGAGCGCATTTTTGCGGCGTTGCGATCGCAAATTTCGGGACTCTTCACTGTGAAAATGCGCGTAGGGTTTGACTCGATTGATAATTTTGAAAAGCTATTGCAATTAATCAATCACTATCAAATTGATATGCTGAGTTTGCATGGTCGCACTGTCAAAGAGCTATATCGCGGCGAAGTGCATTATGACTTGATCCGCAAAGCTGTACAGACTGTAAATTGTCCTGTGTTAGCCAATGGCAATGTAACTTCTTACCTCAAAGCCGAACAGGTTCTCCAAGAAACTGGGGCGGCAGGAGTGATGATTGGTCGATCGGCAATTCGTAATCCTTGGATTTTTCAACAAATTCGCGATCGCTTTGCAGGTAACCCAGTCCAAGTGATTACCCTTGCTGATGTGTATAAATATATTCAGCATCTATTTGCAATTACTTACCGAGATGATCTCAAAGAGAAATCCCACGTTAATTGTCTAAAAAAGTTTTTAAACTTTATCGGCACTGGCATTGATCCTGAAGGGCAGTTTCTAGCAGGAATGCGGTTAGTACAGTCAAAGCAAGAGCTTTTTGATTTGTGCGATCGCCATTTACTCACTGAACCTGATCGTTCTTTTGCGATCGAGCCATACGAAAATCTGGTAGCTCGTCCTAGTTGTGAATCCTGTGAATAAGTATATGTTCTTACCGAAAAGCTTTTGGAAGTTATTAATTGGATTTTGCTTAGCATTTTTGGCAATATTGAGCATTAATAATGCATCAGCAATAGCAAGTGATCGCACATTTCTGAATGTATCGCTAGATTTTGTCAATGAGTATAAATTACCAAAACAGAAGTTTGAGAATACTCCCATTGGTGGTTTATCAGGACTGGCTTATGATCGCATTGATGATATTTTCTACGCAATTTCTGATGATCGTAGTGAATTTGCTCCTGCCAGATTTTATGCTCTCAAACTGAAGTTCAGTCCCCAAAAAGAACAGCCGAATCTTGAAAAAGTGGAAGTAATTGGCGTAGATTTCCTCAAAGACAAAACAGGAAGCACCTATCCTAATGGTGAAGTTGATCCAGAAGGCATAGCATTAACAGGCGATCGCACAGTACTAATTTCCAGTGAAGGCGTAACTAGCAAAGGCATTCCTCCATTTATCGATGAGTTCGACCTATTGACAGGTAAATGGATCAGAAGTTTACCGATTCCTCAGCGCTATCTATTCGAGCCAAAAAAAGATCCAAATCCTAACAGGAGCGATCTTTCTAAAGCAGAGCCACAAGGGGTAAGAGATAATCTTGGTTTTGAAGCGCTCACGATAATTCGTGATTCTATTGGTGATCCCTATCGCGTCTTTACAGTTACGGAAAATGCTCTTGCCCAAGATGCTCAATCCGATCAGCAACAACCATCTGAAAGCCGTTTTTTGCATTACTTAGTTGGCAACATCGCGCCGCTAATTGTTGCCGAGCATCGCTATCCTGTCGAAGCGATGACCTCTCCCGTTAATCAGATTGGGGTCAATGACATCGTAGCCCTTGATCGCGGCGGTCACTTTCTCACCCTTGAGCGTTCTAATGGCGGTAATGGACTTAGTGCCAAAATTTGGCAAATTTTTACAGGTGATGCTAATGATACTTCAGCCATCAAAAGTTTTCGGACTAGTCCCAATGTGCGATCAATCCGTAAAAAGCTAGTATTAGATTTAGCAACTCTTGGGATTAAATTAGATAATTTAGAAGGAATGGCGATCGGCCCTCGTTTAGCCGATGGTTCATCAAGTCTTATTTTGGTCAGTGATGACAATTTCAGCGACAACCAATTTACACAATTTCTATTGTTTCGCCTAAATCGTAATTAGAATCGATTTTCTGAGCATGTTTATGCGATCGCAAATAGATCATTATGTGACTGCGATCGCAACTCAATCATCAACAAACTGCGATCAGTCAAATTTTTGTTGGATGCTTGCGATCGCTAAACTGCTTGAGGTTTTAACTATATTGAAATGCTTAAAAATGCGATCTCGATTGGAGTGCATTAGATGGAATTGTGATTTTTTTGTGTTAATTTATTAGAAATGTCCACCACTCGATCTCAACTTTAGTCTACAGGAGTTACTGAAAGTGTCACTAGAACCCAAAGACACCCCACAGGGAATCGTAGGATTTGCGTTTGCAAACGCACTTGTTGAGGGTGAATATAATGTCGCTTTTAATATGCTCTCAGCCCAGCTTCAAATTGAGTTCACTCCATTGAGCTTAAAAGAAAAGTTTGAGTATATGGTCGGATATGGATGTAGCGACCCAGATTTTGTGGAAGTCATGTCTGCTGAGGATGATTGGTATATCAAAGAGGCTTTAGATATAGGCTGGGCTTATGTGGCTATCAGCGGTGATGGATTTGGTGAAGCAGTTACTGTCGTTGTTACACAAGAACAATCTAAGCATGTCATTCGTGAAATAGATTGGGGAAGACCATAGTTCCTATTAAACAAAGAAAAGTTCAGATCTATCGGGATGAAGATGTTTATTTTGTTGATGAAGCATTAGCAAATATTCAAGAAATGGATTTTGATGTGACTGCGATCGCTAATAATCCCAATTTGCGAAAACTAAAGCCCTGCTCTAACAAAGAACTGCTCTGATGTGACTGCTAAATTTGGGAATAACTCATCGGCTAACAAGAGATCGCCTTGATAAGTCTCAGGTGGGCGATGGCCAAAAAACACGGTGATACTTCGCATTGGTGGATATACGACCCATACTCTTTCCACTCCTGCACTCAAATAATCCGTCGCTTTTTGAGCTAGTTGGTTAAATGTTTGATCAGGCGATACAATCTCAATTACCAACTCTGGCAACACAGGACAGGGTGCGTCTTCACGCCAGTCTGCGGCAAGGCGATCGTAAGAAACATAGAGCAAATCAGGCACAGGAACCCAATCTTTACCGCGTCGTTTGAGAATTAATGACCATTCAATCGATACTTGTCCAATCCCATTAGACAAACCTGATAGCTCAGACCAAAAAGCACTGGTTAATCGGGAGTGAAAAAACTTCGGTGACATTTTTTTTATTGCTTCTCCATCAAGTAGTTCATAACTTTCATCATTTTCAGATAAGTTCAAAAACTGCTCTAGGGTCATTTTTGAACTTATCTGAGTCTCTGACATGACTTTTTCGATAGAAATACTAGTCATTTTTGAATCTCCTTTTGGGATTAATGCTGGTAGCGCGAAGTGCTGTCCAGCCTCGCACTTGAGTGCGAGGCTCAAAGCTCAAACCCTTTGAAACGGGTTAATCTAGAAGTATTCTTCAGTCTGCTTCAGCAGACTTGAGCTTTTAGCCCGCACTTGAGTGCAGGGCTACTACGTAAGTTTTATAAATTTTAACCTCAAAATCCTAAATCTGCTTTAGCCGCCTCTGCAACTCGCAAAACCTCTGGCGTAGAGATTTCTTCCCAAGGCACTTCACCGATCTCGCGATAGAAAGTTTCATCATAGGGACGAGTTTGAACCACCACAGGCATTGGCACGGCATGACCGAGAACTAAAGCTTGCTGCTTAGAATCTAGTTTTGACAAAATCGTTCGCAAATTGCCACTGCCCGCTACACCTGTAAAAATTGCATCAATATCTTTCTCATCATTGAGCAAAGCCGTAATTCTGGTTCCAATCTGCGACATTACCTCATTATCAATTCCTGAAGGACGCTGATCGACGATTAGCAAAGTCACAAAATATTTCCGCATTTCACGGGCGATCGTCCCAAAGATAGTCTGTCTAGCCGTATTCGGAGCCAGAAAACGATGGGCTTCTTCGATGGTGATCGTTAACTGCTGTGGGCGATCGCAAATATTTTTAGTCTGCAAAAATCGCTCAGCCTGTTGCACATAAGAATGGTGAATCCGCCTTGTAATGATATTGGTCGCCAACATATAGGAAAGTAGATTTGATTGCGAACCAAACTCGATCACGATATGTTTCCCTGCTGCGATCGAATCGAGAATGCGCTTAATGTAGTTTTCGGGACAGGTTGGGCGTAAATACTTAAGATCATCAAGCCTTGTGAGTTTACGCTGGAGCGCCATAATCGAGGATTTACTCCCCATTTTCTGTTCGCAAAATTCTTGGATTTCCGAATTGGTCATGGCAAGTAATCGCGAAATCCAACTCTTTCCAAATTCATTCCGCAGAATAATCGCATTTTCTAAACTAGCTTCTGAGAGATTTAATTCTTCGCGAATTAGCATCAAATCTTCGACATCGATTTGGTCGTAGCTGATGTAAAGCTCCTGTGCATCGCGCACTCCCCGTCGCTTCGTCGAGTCTGGATCGAGGGTATAAATCTGTACCTGTGCAGGAAATAGCTGCCGCAAACCTTTAACTGTGCTAAATCTTTTACCTTCCGTGGCAGCTTCCCACCCATATTCTGAATGCATGTCAAAAATCAGATTCACCGCCGCTTGCTTACGGATAATTCCTGATAGTAAAAGGCGCGTCAAAAAAGATTTGCCAGTTCCAGACTTACCAAAGATGCCGTTACTACGCTCCACAAAGCGATCGAGGTCAAGACAAATTGGCACAGGCATATCAATTGGCTGCCCGATCGCAAAGTTCCGTTTATGGGGATCATCTTCCCAACCAAACACAATCCGAAAATCCCGCTCAGTCGCATCAAACACCTGCGAGAAATGGCTGGGGATCGTCTTTACAGGCAGGAGTTGAAAATCATTTATTTCTTCAACAGCTTCGTAACTTGGTGATTTCTTACGCTTAGTTTTCTTAACGCGATCGCTATTCTGACTAGCGGCTCGCTGAGTAATGAGGTCAAAAGGATTTGAAGGAACAAACATTAACATTGGCGTTAAATTGATCGTGCCAAAAGTCCCCGTACCTGCCAAGATTTCGGTTAAAAAAGTATTCTCAGGATCAGGCGGATTCATGAGAATACGGGGACTAGCCGTACCTAGAGTGACATCGGTGAGGATGCAAAAAAAGCGTGTATGCCGACCATGCACCACCAGAAACTTACCGACGCGCATATCTTCGACGGAAATCTCGCCATTTAGTCGAACTTCTAAACCGTCGCTTAAAGAACCCTGAACAACAATTCCTAATGGTTGCAATAAATCCATGCCAAACCTGCATTGAGTCTGCATACTTTTGCATAGCATAACAAAATAGAGGAGAAAACTAAGTTTTCTCCTCTATTTTTGCTTGCAGTTGAATACTAATATTTTTTTAGAACGTACAGCGTCCTAAAAAAATGATTTAGTAACGACCACCGCCACCGCCAGACTTGTTATAGCCGCCGCGACCACCGCCGCCGCCGCCTCTGTTGCCACCGCCAAACGAATCATTATTTTCACGAGGCTTAGCCTTGTTGACTTTGAGTACGCGACCCATCCACTCAGCACCGTCTAGCGCTGTGATGGCTGCATCTTCCTCAGCATCAGCACTCATTTCTACGAATGCAAAGCCACGAGCGCGACCAGTTTCGCGATCGGTAGGGAAATGGACACGTGTGACCTTGCCGTAGTCTTCAAAAACTGGCTTTAAATGGTCTTGAGTAACTTCATAGGACAAGTTACCAACGTAAATAGACATTATGCTTTCTCCAAGAATTCAATGAGTATGTAGAGATAGAGATGTCGGAGAGAAGCTTGTCACGATGAAACAGAAAAAAACTGCCAGTACAGAAAACAATTACTACAACCGATAAATACTTTTACCTTACGGTCAATAGTTTAGCGCATATGATTAAAATTTGGGCATAATGTTACATTTAATTTATTTTGCAACAATTAACCCAAAAGCCAAAAGTAGATTTGCGGCACAAATCTACTTTTGGCTTTTGGGTTTGAGCTATTACTATTCTGCCAAAAGTAAAAGCAGCTCAAAGCACCCGCTTTACTTTTGAGGTTTAGTCCATCCAACCAATATTTTTATTATTTATGCGTTGTAATTGTTCGTTAGATCCAGTTGGACGCGCATAGGGATTGCGATCGCGATGGGGGTAGGGCTGTTCAACAGGCTGTTTGCGAGGAGTTGCTCTATTGTTTTGTGGGGTTTGCGACACCATTTGTGAAGAACTAGCAGACTCAACTACAGGAGGCTGAGCTAATTCTTTGGTTGATTCTAAAGTCTTGATCTGCTCCGAAAGTTGAATATTCGCTTCGGCTAAGCGCAAATTATCGCGTTTGACTTCCACGAGTTGTTGATCTAATTCATTTTTGAGACTCTCGATCGCTGCTAGTGATTTTTGCAAAAGCTCGATATTAGTATGGCTAAATTTCAAATCTTTTTGCAAATCAGCTATAGTTTGCGACAGTTCAGTTTCTCTTTGTCGAGATTGAGTGAGTGATAACTCTAGATCAGAAACTTTTGCTTTTGTGCGATCGTCCAAACTTGGAGGTTTAGCTATAGCATTAAGTTCAGGACGAATAGAAGCTTTGCTGACTGGCTCAGCAACGGTTTCTGCTTTTACTTCGATAGTTTGTTCAGTTGAATCGTTCTTAGCTGGAGCTTCAGTCTCTTTCTGAACTTCATCACGCAATAAATCTGAAATTCCGACTTTCTTTTTAGTTGACATTATTTTTTTATTTAGTTCTATAAAACAGCTATTAGCATTAGTTAAGAGTCCGCCGTTAGCGGACTCTTAACTAATATCACCTTAAAATATCTCGCCTCAGTTCATCAACTACACGTCTATAGTCTGCTTCTGCTTCTCTAGCATTTTTACCTTTCCATTCTGTAACTAATTTCCCATCTAGAGCAGCGCGCTCATGAGCTTTGTAAGCTCTCACAAAAGCATGAAAAACAGGCACTCCGACTTCTTGTAAAGTATTTTGAGCCTCAAGTGCTTCATTGAGGCAACGAGGATCAACACGGGTTAACAGAACTCGATGGGGGACTTGAGCAGGTCTTACGGTACTTTTGACAGTATCGATGAGAGCAGTTAAATCCATCGGAGCAGGTGGACTGGGCAAAACCAAATAATCAGCGATCGCTACAACTGTAGCTAGTGCATGGGAATGTAATGCAGGCGGTGTATCTACCAATACTAGATCGTAACTGCTAAGTTTCGGCAATTTTCTTAAATGGGTTGGATCGATTTCTTTGGCAATATCAAAACCCATGCCATTTTCGCTACGACCGACCCACCAAGACAAGCTTCCCTGTACATCAGCATCAACAACCAATACTTTAGCTTCCTGCGCCAATATACCTGCTAAGGCGATCGCTGTTGTTGTTTTACCTACCCCCCCTTTGCCATTGGTAACGACTACAATTTTTGGGGAATTTGCCATGCTGCTAAGTCTCTTAATAACTTCTAATTAGAAATATAGCGCTTCAAGCTCTAACCCAAAAAATTAGTTGCGATGAAAGTCAGCCTATGGCTGACTTTCATCGCAACTAATTTTTATAATAAAAATTTCTAGAGTGAGCGCGAAGTGATCACTCTAGCTTTTTTTGCTTTGATGGTTTAGTGACAAATAAAACAGCGATCGCCAAACAAGCTAAACCAACATTGATGGAGACATCAGCAATATTGAAAATCGCAAAGCGAATAATCCTTATATCGATAAAGTCAACTACATAACCAGCCACAAAGCGATCTATGCCATTACCTGCGGCTCCCGCTAAAATACAGCCATAGCCGATCTGTTCCCATCGATTTAAATTTTTACCAAAAACCCCAAAAGCAACTAGTCCCAAACTTACAATCATTGATACCCATTTAAGCCAATCAATCTGACCACTAAACAGGCTAAATGCTGCCCCTGTATTAGTTGCATAAGTAAAATGAAAAACACCATTAATCAAGGGAACTGATTTTAATCCCTTGAGATATTGCACGACTAAATATTTAGAGGCTTGATCGAGCACTAATCCCAAAATTGCCGCAGTCCAGTATAGAGAGTTCTCGATTTTGCCAGATGTCATATTAGAGATTTTACTAAAACTTGTAGAAATCAGAGAAACACATAATTTTTAAAAAAGCTTGCTTTGCAACCCTTTTAAAAAATTATGTGTTGTTTAATTTAGCGCAAAGCGCTGCACAGACTTTTATGGATTAATGATACCTAGCCATGCCAATAAACCCTGACCAGTGGCAAACTCGATCGCTACAGCGAGGATGAAGCCGACCATTGCAGCTCGACCATTTAATCTTTCTGCATAAGTGTTAAATCCCATTTTCGGATCAGTAGCCTGTGGTACTTGAGTTGGTTCAGTCATGATCGAAAAAATCCTCATTTTGCATAAAACTTTATATAATTTTATCTCAATCACATACATAAAACCGAGAAGGCAGAGACATGGCAATACGCTCTCTGTAGTATGAGATCTGGTGATGTCAAAATTTAACGAAGCGCTCTTCCAGCAAAAAAACTTGGTAGCCATATAAAATTCAGGCTTAGGCTGTTCTGAAACTTTAAGTTTTGTTTTCGGATTGTAACGACCGATTTCTTGTAAACTTAGCTAAATAAATATGTAAAATCATAAATTTTTGCTGAATTGCAGCTAGCAACATAGTGGAGTGTAAACTGGCTTGGAAAACCATAAGGAAAAAATTCTAGTTGTAGACGACGAAGCTAGTATTCGTCGAATTTTGGAGACACGTCTGTCGATGATCGGTTACGAGGTCGTCACCGCCGCAGATGGCGAAGAAGCGATCGAAGTTTTTCATAAAGAGAATCCCGATTTGGTGGTTCTTGATGTCATGATGCCAAAGCTCGACGGTTACGGGGTATGTCAAGAGCTTCGCAAAGAATCTGATATTCCAATTATCATGCTGACAGCGTTAGGCGATGTCGCCGATCGCATTACAGGGCTTGAATTAGGTGCAGATGATTACGTTGTTAAGCCTTTTTCGCCAAAGGAACTAGAAGCTCGAATTCGTTCAGTGTTGCGACGCTTTGATCGTAATGGCACCTCAGGCATCCCTAGTTCTGGGGTGATTCATATCAATACGATCAAGATTGATACCAACAAGCGCCAAGTCTATAAGTCCGATGAGCGTATTCGCTTAACGGGTATGGAGTTTAGTTTGTTAGAGCTATTAGTCGGGCGATCAGGTGAAGCTTTCTCAAGAGCCGAAATCTTACAAGAGGTTTGGGGTTACACACCAGAGCGCCATGTGGATACTCGCGTAGTCGATGTTCATATTTCGCGCCTACGTGCAAAGCTAGAAGAAGATCCTAGTAACCCTGAGTTAATCTTGACAGCGCGTGGCACAGGCTACCTATTCCAGCGCATCATTGATGGCTCAGAATCTAAACAAGCTTAGGACGCTGCGACTTAATAAGGAACCAATTTTTTGTGGCTCGTCAAAGCCGTTCCACAAAAAATTGGTTCCTTAAGTTTTAATAAAAGACTGTCTTCAGTAGTCTTTTATTATGATTCATGAAATTTGGAGATCGCCAAGTCATAAATTTTTGACAGTCTTTGAGCATGTATAGCAAGAGTAAACTCTGAATGAAACAAAGCATTGCCAGCTATACCAATCTCACGAGCTTTATCAAAATTATTTGACAAGTCCATAATCGCTGTTGCCAACTGTTCAATATTATTTAGAGTAACTAAAATTCCAGTTTTCCCATCCTGTATATGTTCAGGAATTCCCCCAACAGCGCTAGCAATCACAGGTCGAAATCTTACGTATGATTCTAACGTCACTAAACCCGCAGGTTCGGGCCATACACTAGGGAAAATCACGGCAAAACTTTGATGGTAAAGATCCTCTAACTTTTCTTTTTTACACCAGCCGTGCCAAGTAATGCGATCGCAAATTTGTAAATCCTCCGCTAGCTGACGAACTTGAGGCATAGCCCACCCTTCACCTGCAATGTCAAGATGAATGTCAGGATCTAGTATAGGTATCGTTTTTAGTAACCAATCTAATCCCTTATCTGGCACTATTCTGCCTGCAAAAAGAATCCGTTTTTGAGCATGGACGGTTCTGGTTAATGGTTCATGGTTATAGGAAGTTGCTGCAATACCACAACGTAAAGTTACCACTTGCGATTCTGGTAATCCATTGGCAATTAACTGCGATCGCACATAATCACTATTAGCGATCGTCAAAATACCGAGTTTTTTTAGAGCATTTAATTCGGTACTTGCACGTTCTATGTTTGCAAGGATCTTTGCAGGGCGACGACTGCCACATCCATCGACAAAATGCCCCCAAGCACAACCCCAACTATTTAATAGGCGATCGCAGCTAGATTTACTAGCTGGCAGATATTTAGTTCCACTGGCGCAGTAAACATCATGATTATGTGCAGTAAAAACGACAGGACAGGAATTATTTATCTGAGCGATCGCATTAGTTTCATGGATATGCAGCAATTTGAAATTACTTTGGTCATAATCACTAGGATTAGCAATGATCTCTGCACCAAATGCATCTGGCATTGCCACATACAAACCATCAACATAGGTTTTAACTCCACCACCAGCGATCGCCGTACTAGCTGAGCAATGATAAATTCTATTCGGCAAAATCATGGGAATTACAATTTCATAAAATCAAGCTGATACTAAGGCATGAACCAACGACAAAATGCAGGGCAACAGCGATAAATCGATAGTTGAGTAAAAGTTCGGCGCGTTCATGGTTTGCGCTGATAAATGAGCATAATTTCCATGCAATTGGTAAGCTAATCAGCACGATCGCAGTCCAGATTGGGAAAAAGTTTAGCACGATCGCAATAACCGTAATGGCATAAATGACACTACAAACCCAAGGTAAAAGCTGTGCTGCTCGCTTAGTCCCCAAACGCACAACAGGAGATCGCTTACCTGCGGCAAGATCATCGTCAACTTGATTGAAATGTGAACAAAATAAAATCAGACTAGTAATAATCCCGACAATGATCGCCGCCGCAATTGAGCCGATTGACCAAGATTTAGTTTGACTGTAATAGGCTGCCGATACTCCTAACGGGCCAAAGGCAAAAAAGCATAAAACTTCTCCCCATCCCTGATATCCCAACCGAAAAGGGGGACCTTGGTAAATATAGCCAAGAAAACAACAAAGCGCGATCGCACTAACGACAACGACATCTTGCTGTAGCCAAGAAATCGCTAATACGCCACTGATACCGAGGAGTAAACAAATATTTGCGATCGCAAATATTAAGTTCTTCTTGCCTGTCAAGTTAACAACTGAATGAGCTTTATTGATATCGATACCTGTTTCGGCATCAAACACGTCATTGCAGAGATTTTCCCAGACTAAAATCAAAACTGCGGAAATCAGAAATTCCCAAAACACAATCCAGTTAATTGCTCCTGTATCGCGATAAGCAACAGCAGTACCCGTAGCGATCGGGACGATCGCCACGCTATACATTGGAAACTTAATTGCTGCCATCCATAATTTTCGAGATGGAGTGGGGGATATCTCAGGAGAATCAATGAGACTTTTTACCATACTAGCCAAGATGATTTTGTGAGCGCCACCCTAACTTAAAACAAAAGCGAGATCCTCTCAAACTTTTACTAGCAAAAACTAGTGAATTATTAAGCTTTGCAAAGTAAGATGGAGATAATTAAGCATAAAAATTTTAACGTACAGGTATAGAAAGAATATGCGGGTTGCGATCGCTGGAGGAGGGTTAGCAGGGTTATCCTGTGCCAAATACTTAATCGATTTGGGACATCAGCCGATTTTGCTAGAGCGCAATGATGTTCTTGGCGGCTTAGTTGCAGCTTGGAAAGATAAAGATGGAGACTGGATCGAAACAGGGCTACATAACTTTTTCGGAGCTTATCCAAATATGTTGCAGCTTATGGGGGAACTAGGCATTTTAGACCGTCTGCAATGGAAACGCCACGCTTTAATTTTTAACCAGCCTGAAAAGCCAGGAGTCCTTTCATGGTTTGATGTCCCTGACCTTCCAGCGCCTTTCAACATTATCATCTCGATTCTGCGCAACAACGACATGCTCAGTTGGAATCAAAAAATACGATTTGCGATCGGCTTGATTCCTGCGATCGTCCGTGGTGACAAATATGTAGCGTCCATGGATAAATATACGTTTAGCGAATGGCTAGAAATGCATGGTATTGGTAAAGACATCACTACTGACATCTTCATTGCTGTTTGCAAATCTCTTAAATTTATCGACCCAGATGTCATCTCAGCCACAATTCCCCTACGCGCTCTAAATAAGTTTCTGCAACAAAAAGAAGGTTCACGAATTGCTTATTTAGATGGCGCACCACCTGAGCGCCTCTGTAAACCGATCGCTGATTATGTAATTGATCGTGGGGGCGAAGTGCATACTAGCGCAGGACTAAAACAGATTGTGCTGGACGCAGACGGAAATGTCGAGAAAATCATAATTCGAGGAATTAACGGCGCACCAAATCAAGAAATCATTGCCGATGCTTATGTGTCAGCAATGTCTGTAGATGTAATGAAAGACTTCATGCCGATCGCTTGGCAATCGATGCCGTTTTTTCAACAACTAAATCATTTAGAAGGTGTGCCCGTAATCAGCGTCCAACTCTGGTTTGATCGCAAGCTTACAGATATTGATCACACCTTGTTTTCGCGATCGCCACTCCTCAGCGTTTATTCTGATATGAGCAACTCCTGCAAAGAGTATGCAGATCCAGACAAGTCAATGCTGGAATTGGTTTTTGCTCCTGCTGCTGATTGGATTGATCGCCCCAATAGTGAAATTATTGATGCAACCTTAAATGAACTAGCAAAACTGTTTCCTCAGCATTTACCAAGTCCAGCTAAAGTCCTAAAATCCCATGTAGTTAAGACTCCAAGATCGATCTATACTGCAATTCCTGACCGCGAAAAATTTCGCCCTACCCAAGCAACACCCATTGCTAATTTCTTTCTATCAGGTAGCTATACAGCGCAACCATTTTTTGGCAGTATGGAAGGGGCTGTACTTTCTGGTAAGCTAACAGCACAGGAAATCCACAAAGCAAGTCAATCTTCTGGAAATAAAGTCCTTGGTCGAACCTCTAACGAAAACCAGTCAAATCCATCTGTCGTCAGTGCCTAAACCGATGGCAATTTGTCAGTCAGTCAATCTTGAGGAAGCCTACGAGATTTGTCGTTGCATCACGGCTAAGTATGCCAAGACTTTTTATCTTGGCACGATGCTGATGTCACAAGCAAAACGACGAGCAGTTTGGGCTATCTATGCTTGGTGTCGTCGTACCGATGAGCTTGTTGATGGAATGCAAGCGGAAACTACAGATGCAGAAACGCTTTTTAGCTGGGAGAAACAGTTAGAGGCGACATTTCGTGGTGATCCGATCCATGCGTCGGATATTGCTCTAGCCGATACGGTCAAGCATTACCCGATGCCAATTCAGCCTTTCAAAGACATGATCTCTGGAATGCGGATGGATCTCAAATATGATCGCTACCAAACTTTCGACGATCTGCATTTATACTGCTATCGCGTCGCAGGCACTGTCGGTTTAATGTCAGCAGCAATCATGGGCTTTGAGACTAAAGATCCATCGGTAATTGCTACGGCAACCGAAGCGGCGATCGCTTTGGGTATAGCAATGCAGCTAACTAATATTTTGCGAGATATTGGCGAAGATGCTCAGCGTGGACGCATTTATCTACCTCTTGAGGATCTGCATTATTTTGACTATACCGAAAAAGATTTATTAAGCGGTACGGTTGATGAGCGCTGGACTGAGCTAATGCGTTTCCAAATTCAAAGAGCGCGTGAGTTTTACCAACATGCTGAAGATGGTATTTCCGCTTTATGCAAGGATGCCAGATGGCCAGTTTGGTCTTCGCTAATTTTGTACCGAAATATTTTAAAGGCGATCGAACATAATAATTACGAAGTATTTATGCGTCGAGCCTTCGTGCCTCGTTCAAACAAGTTACTTGCTTTGCCTTGGGCATGGCTCAAAGCTCAAACATCATAATCAAACAAAAAAGCATCGCGACACGATGCTTTTTTGTTTACAGTGCAACGCTCCCAAACCCGAACCAATAAATTTCTTAAAAGTTCTGCTTTGCAGAGCTTTTAAGAAATTTATTGGTTCGTTTGCTCGGGAATTAATGCCAAATAGAGAGATCGCCAAGCGACCTCTCTATTTGGCATTAATTTTATAAAGCTTATACCAAGGAGTTTTTGGATATTCATGATGCTCCCAATGGTAATGACCAAAATGGTAACAGCTAAAAAATGACCATAGATTAGAGTAGTAACTACTTTGCAAGCGTGGAGAGAAATAGGGATTTTCGTACAGTTGGTGATGTGGTAGATAAGTACCAAAAAAGAACAACTGTAAAGAGCTCAAGACAAGTGGAACAAGGACAAAAAATATTAAATTTGTGAATGCAACATGGAAAATGGTTGTTAATCCCCAAGCAATTATTATCATATTCACCAAGAAAATGATTAGCGATCGCATTGGAAAATATTCACGAATGAACTTGAAATACCAAAATATTGGATTAGGAGCACTACCGTAAAAATCAGGATCGCCACTTTGAGATGGATAGCGATGATGATTAAAATGATTGGTACAGCAATGGTCGTAGGGCAGGAATCCATAAACTGTAACTGCAACTCGTCCTATTAGGTGATTGAGAATTCTGTTATTTGGAATTAAATTACCATGCATTGAATCATGGGCAAGGATAAATAAGCCCGTATGGAGATAAGTACGTCCCAAAACAGAGAAAATTAACCAGAACCAAGAAGTATCTGATATTTGAATAGCGAGAAGCTCAAATAGGCTGAGAAACCATAGACTAATAATAATTACAGCTATTAATAATCCAATCCAATCTTCTCCTTGATATACCTTTTGTGGAGAGGTAAACATTTGCATATTCTCAAAAGGCAATAGTTAAAACGATAAAAATAAAATCGGCGGTGCGATCGCGCCGCCGATTTCAAAAGCGTAAATCGCTATAACTAAACTAACGAGCGAAGTTCAGCAACTCTTTAGGAGATGCAAGTAAGTCGATCGCCACAAAGAAAATCTTGTTATTAGGATCGAGCAGAAAGCGCCAAGCGATATTCATGCCAACACCAGAGCCGAACCAAGGAGTTTGCACTTTACCCGTAATCTTGATTTGGGTATATCCACCATCTGCTGGTTCAGAAACACCTTTTTCTGGAACGAGCACCAGATTTTGACATTCTTCTTTAAAAAATCTCAGCACGGCATCTTTCCCAACAATTGGTCTTTGGAAAGGAGGTTGTAAAGCACCGTCTGGGAGAAATAGAGCAATTAGAGCATCAAAATCGTTGGCATTCAAGTTGTTCATGTAAGACAAGACAGTAGGATTGTCTACACCTTCGATGCTAACTTGAGTGCGCTTAGACACCTCTTGTGGAGCTAAAACAGGCTCAGCGACACGAGTATAATCGCCCAATTTGTTGGGGTCATAGCCCATATCTACAACTGAATTACGGAGAATCGTAATTTGTTGTCCTGGCTCTAAACCTTTCAGAGTTTCTAACACAGCCGAAGCGTTCGCTGACAGTTTATAACCTTCAGGAATCGGAGCAACAATTCCTTTTTCCATCCACTCACCAAGTTGATACCAAAAACCTAGTTTGATGTTTTGTGACCAAATAGCATAGGTACGGCAAATTGGAGTATCAGCACGATTAGCTAAATCACACATGACCTGAGTTTGCTGTTGAAAGCTCATTTTCTTGATTTCATTTAAAGTCAACTCAGCCAACTGCATACTTGCAGCTCCAGGCGCTGCGATTGTCACAGTTTTACCCATCTCAAGGTAAGTAAACCAAATCCAAGCCAGTTGGTCTTCAGGGCTAAGTTGATTAAATCTTGCAGTAGTTGCAGGCACTACGTCAGCAGCTAAGGTGTTAGGGAAAATACTTCTGGCTGAGTTAATGGTGTAAGTCATAGGATTGGGTTGAGAGTGCAACTGAATAGTTTGATGTCGTACCTCTACATGAAGGAAAGACAAATCCGACATTTGAGAGAACAGATTTTTAAGATAGTGAGCTTAAATCCAATAAATAACTAAGAAAAATATTACGATTTTTAGAAATAATATATCTATTAGTGATGATTTATTAGAAGCTATATAAACAATAAGAATTAAGAAATTCTTTGATTATTTAATCACCTCAGTATATGTACTCATATTGTGTTTACAATTACAAAACCTCTAAGGATAGATATTGAATCTAATTTGACCTGTTTATGGTTTGGTTAAATTAGCTGTTTGTGATCACAGCTTTTCGAGTTAGCAGTAGTGATTGCTACTTGCAGTATAGATTTCAACATAGTGATTCAGACAATAAACCCCAAAAAACAAGTCAGCATTTATTGCTAACTTATTTTTTGGGGTTTATTATTTGTTCTAATAATTATGTCGGTGGATATAGTTGTTAATCTTCTAAAAGGTAGACTCTAATTCACGCTTATAAAACCCATATAAAGAAGAGTAATACTTTGCATAATCTATCTTTATATAAGCTGTTACATACAAGTAAGTGCCGCAATTTTGGCAATTTTATCAGCATTTAAGCCCTCAAGTTCATTGAGGCTAAGCCAACCATCTTTAACCAACCCCGCAAATACAAAAACCAAAGTGGGTAATCGATAGTCGTATCGACCATCGACTTCATGACGTTTAACGCTCAAAAAATCGTGCAAACGCCACATATCTTCGATCTCAGCTAAAGAGCTCGCTCGATAACGTACCGAGTCAATTAGAGCACCTATCTCTCGCTTATAGGCAATATCAAAAGCTTTTTTAGCTACTTCTTCCTCTGTTGTTGTCCACTCAGTATTTATTGCTTGCATTATTAGGATTAAAATTGATAATATTTATTTATGTTAAGAATAATAACTATATATGATTTAAGTCACACAAATTGCACTAAATTTCTTTACTTTTATTGCGATCGCTTAAATTACTACAACATAGAGGAGTCAATATATCTGAGGTTTAACTAAAGACAGATCTCTATAAATTCATTCTATTAGAGTATTGCTATTTATTCAAAACTATGGATCGAATTTGTTGCAGCTCACCATCAATAAATCTTCAATATTTCGCATCATAGTATTACAGATATTATCTAAAGGTAAATCATTGGCATCATGCCCAAAGGGATCTTCTATTTGAATACCAATTTCTTCGATACCTAATAGAGTAAAGCTAATTAGCGCCACAATTGGCCCTGTCATCCATTGCAGTTGATCAACCATTTGAAAAGGAAGTGACAATGAATAAATCATTAATAATTGCTTCAGATGAATGGAATAAGCGAGAGGGATTGGAGTTCTGAGAATACGTTCACAAATGCCTATAACGTCCACCATTTGGTGCAAAAGTTGAATCATGTCGTTTAGTTGATAGCGATCAAGCTTTTCTTGGATGGACTGATCTTGGAGATAGCTGCTAATCCAAAATGCTATTTCAAGAGGTGGGTGATGCATCGTTTTGAGATGCTCAAATTGTTTTACTGAAAGATTCGCTTCGAGTTCAGCATTGATTGGCTCTGCTCGCAAATGCAATTTTAGAGCGATCGCAAAGGCTGGCAATAGCTTGACAGCAGCAATTTTGGCTAGGCGATCGCTTGGTTCTTTTTCTACAATTGCTACTATGATTTGACGAGATAAATTCCGTGATGTGTTGACTAGAATCCCCCATGCTTTGCGACCTTCCCAAAAGCGTTCATAGGCAGTGTTGGTTCGGAATACGAGTAGCAAACCTAACACGATATTGGGAATAATAACACCTAGAACTGGTAAGGAAACTTTAACCTGATAGAGATAAAGAATGTAAATAAAAATGCCAAACAATCCACACATTAGCGATCGCGGCAATACTTCAGGTAATACTGAGCCTTTCCACCGCAGTGCAATATGAAACCACCCATCTTTTTTTTTCATTAGCGATCGCGAATTGAGAATTACAACACTTTGCGCTCAAACCTGAACCAACAAATCCCTAAAAGTGTTGCAAAGCAACACTTTTAGGGATTTGCTGTATTTAATTTGATCGAAAACTGCTGCAATTCTAGCAGGTAACCTCAAGGATAAAATCCTGCCATACCTAACATGATTGTTTCTGTTTTGTAAATGAGTAAGCATAGCTGTCGCCAAGTTTACTAGGACATAAAACCCAAGAATTGATGGCGGCGCAGAGTGCCGCCATCAATTCTTGGGTTTTGATTTTTCCTAAGACAAGTGACTGTAGCTATACTTGTACAGTCATTTGCAAAACCCTATAAACTTTGGTGAGAGCATGGTATAAAAGTAGGGATGGCAATGGAGCTTGCCAAAACCGCTTTGCGTTGTAGATTTTTATAACGTTTAAAGGCTGATGGCTCCTACTTATTCCGACTTGTAGTGGGAGAGTGGGAGTATATAAATGCCTAATCGATCTTTCCTTTACAAGTCACGTTTATTGATTTAGCTTCAACGTGACATTATGAAACTCATTCTTAAGCTTAAACAGTTTATTGTCTTTTCTCAACTTAGCACATGGTTTCTTATTGCTTGCTCTGTGGGAATTCTCTCAGGGATAGGTTCTGCTGCCTTACTTGCTTCTTTAGAATGGGCAACTGATTTTAGAGAATCAAATTTATGGATAATAGCCTTACTTCCTTTTGGAGGATTCCTGAGCGGTTGGCTTTATCATAACTATGGAAAAACAGTGGAAGGTGGCAATAATCTTTTATTGGAAGAGATTCACAATCCCAAGAATATTATTCCTTTGAGAATGGCTACTTTGGTGTTATTAGGAACTACTCTAGCCCATCTATTTGGGGGCTCGGCAGGTAGAGAGGGCACAGCTCTACAAATTTCAGCTTCCCTTGCTGATCAATTGACAAAAATATTTAAATTCCAACCACGCGATCGCCAAATTTTATTAATGGCAGGTCTTAGCGCTGGATTTTCTTCGGTATTTGGGACTCCACTAGCAGGGACAATCTTTGGCTTAGAGGTTTTAGCAATTGGGAAGATTAATCATAACGCTCTATTTCCTTGCCTAATTGCAGCCATCGTCGGAGATCGCATTACATTAAGTTTAGGATTGCACCATACCGCATATCGTCATGATTCGTTGATTCCTGCTATAAATTTAATGGAGATAATTTACGCAATTTTGGCGGGTATAGCCTTCGGACTCGCAGCG
Organism: Pseudanabaena sp. BC1403; assembly: GCF_002914585.1. NCBI lineage: Bacteria > Bacillati > Cyanobacteriota > Cyanophyceae > Pseudanabaenales > Pseudanabaenaceae > Pseudanabaena > Pseudanabaena sp. BC1403. The sequence continues at coordinate 18,585 of NZ_PDDM01000010.1, read as the reverse complement.
ATGATTTTTGCGAAAACAACTCATAAAATTAGTCACCTATTTAAATCCAAAATATCTTATCCTCCTTTACGTCCTGCGATCGGTGGTGTCATTGTTGCTTTGATTGTTTGGGCAATAGGTTCGACTAAATATATTGGGCTGGGGATTCCAACAATCGTGAATGCCTTTGAGATGCAGCTAACACCTTGGGATTTTGCAGCCAAAATTGGTTTAACGGCATTGACATTGGGAGCAGGTTTTAAAGGTGGTGAAGTAACTCCTCTATTTTTTATTGGTGCGACTTTGGGGAATGCTTTGTCATTAATCTTGCCATTATCCGCACCCTTATTAGCCAGTATGGGGTTTGTGGCAGTCTTTGGTAGCGCTGCCAATACTCCGATCGCAGCGACGTTAATGGGAATTGAACTTTTTGGTATGGAATCTGGAGTATTTATCGCGATCGCCTGTACTATGAGCTACCTTGCTTCAGGTCATGCTGGTATCTATAGAGCCCAGCATATTGGTTCTGGTAAATATCATTTCATGCCCATACAAGAAGAACTAAATTCAGTGAATGTTGAACACCAAGATCCTCTATCTCCACAAGAAATCACGAAATAGAGCTACTCAAATCAAAATCCAAAAGAGTAATGGCGGCGCTTCGCGCCGCCATTACTCTTTTGGATTCAGGATTGCCCTCGCTAATACCAAAACACAAAATGGCTAAGCCATTTTGTGTTTTTAAAACCCTTACTGGATTTAGTTTTTAATTCACAAAAGTGTCGGCAATCTTTTACAGCAGTATTCGAGCAAACCCACTACAAGAAGGGTCGCAGGGCGAAGCCCCGCAATGGGTTTTATATTCTTATTTGTGGCGGGTTTGAAAGCAAATTGCTGTATGAATTGGTATAACTCAATCATTGCTATAGATTGCAACTTAATATCACTAATTTAGTGAGCCATTGCCCAAAGCCCAACTTTTATTCGCTCAGTCGATCCACTCGTTGTCTAGCTTTTGATCGCGAAGCAAAATGCGATCGAATCCTTCGCTGAGGGTAGGTGGGCTATAGGCTAGTGTTCGATACATTTCTACTACGACATCTTCAGGGACAACGCGATCGCGCATATCATTTCGTGACAAACAAATCCAGAGCGGTACATCTAGCCAAATTCCTGTAATTGGCTTAAATCCATGCTCTTTGGCAAGGTCAATAATATTTTTACGATATTCGCGCTTATAGTTTGTGGCATCATATATTACAGATTGTTGCGATTTGGCGGCGTTGGCAAATTCTTGCTGTACATGTTGCCAAATTTCTGACCAATCACCCTGTTTGGCGGCTGATCCATAGAGTGATGCTCGAATGCGATCTGGGCTGATTAATTGGGTTTGCCCATGGGTGAGGCTGCTACTATTCTGATGAGAAGTCTGATTAGAAGCACGCAACATCTTCTCAGCGAGGCTAGATTTGCCGCTCGCGGGTACACCAATCAGGATAATTACACTTGCCATGCGATCGCGATAAAAAGCTAAGTTAAGTTTTTAACTATGCAGCAATTTTAGGATTTGCAACACCTGTAGTGCCGAAAATCCTAAAATTGCTGATGATGCAAATAATCCTCAAATAACCCTAAAAACGAAAATATGTCCACACTTTACGATTTCAAGATTACTAACATCGATGGTCAACCAGTCGATCTCGCTCAGTACAAAGGCAAAGTTGCCTTGGTTGTCAACGTTGCCTCTAAATGTGGCTACACTAAACAATACAAGGGACTAGAATCTCTTTATCGTGAATACAAAGACAAAGGCTTTGAAATTCTCGGGTTTCCTAGTAATGACTTCGGCGCACAAGAGCCAGGGACTGAAGCAGAAATCAAAAGCTTCTGCTCTCTCACCTACGATGTCACCTTTGACATGTTCAGCAAGGTGAAGGTAAGTGGCAGTGGTATCGCTGACACCTATAAGTATCTTACTGAAACCACAGGTAGCCAAGTGCAGTGGAACTTTAACAAGTTTCTAGTCGATAAAGAAGGTAAAGTCGTGAAATACTATCCTTCCAGCGTTGCACCTGAAGATGCAGCACTACGTAAAGATATCGAAGCACTTTTGGGCTAAGTTTTGAAAAAAAGGGCGGTACTATGTGCCGCTCTTTTTTTATTTAGAAGTGTTTAAGCTCACATAGTAATGACCTATACTTCGGTAATCTAGTAGTCAAGTGATTTTACAACAGCCGATATCTTTGCTCCTATGACCAGAATAAAAAGAGATTTAGCCAAAAAAGATCTAGAAGTTGACATGATTGAAACGATTACTGAGTCGATAGGAATCTCAGAATCTATCCCAGAAGAAATTGACGAGCAAGATGAAAAGTCAGTTGATCGTGCCATGTATTTCTTTAATCGTGAACTAAGCTGGATTGCTTTTAATAAAAGAGTTTTAAGCGAAGGGATTGACTCGCGCACATCATTACTAGAAAGAGCTAAATTCTTTGCAATTTTTAGCACTAACCTTGATGAGTTTTTTATGGTTAGAGTGGCTAGGGTAAAGAAAAAATTTGCAGAGCAATTGGATATTATCTCCGATGATGGACTTAATCCAGAAAAGCAGTTACAAGCAATTCGTGAGGCTCTTGTACCATTGGTCACGATGCAGCATGAATTTTTTGAGAATATCCTACGTCCAGAATTACATAACCACGGAGTGAAGCTCTTAGACTATAAGGATATCGATAAGAAACATCAGCGATATCTCAAAACCTATTTTCAAGATAAGCTATTTCCCGTTCTTACGCCATTAGCCGTCGATCCTGCACATCCATTCCCTTACATTTCTAATCTCAGCCTCAATTTGGTGGTGATCGTGCGCGATCGCGACACTAAGGAAAAAAACTTTGCGCGGGTCAAAGTTCCAAATGTATTGCCACGCTTTGTCAAAATCCCTGAGACCGATGAGCATACCTTTGTACCTTTGGAACAAGTGATTGCCCATAATCTTGAGGCATTATTTCCAGGAATGGAGATTCTAAGTTATTATCCATTTCGGATTACTCGTGATGCTCAGCTTGACATCGAAGAAGAAGAAGCAGACGACTTGATTTCGGCTCTGCAAGAAGAGTTACGCAAGCAGAAATTTGGTTCAGTCGTGCGAATGGAAATCGCTAGTGATATCCCGCCAGAAATTCGTAAAGAGTTGATTGAGCAATTAGGGATTACCGAGGCAGATGTTTATGATATCCCTGGGCTAATTGGTTTAGGAGGGCTAATGGCGATCGCTTTTTTGCCAATGCCTGAGCATCAGGATAAGCCTTGGAAGTCTGTAACTCATCCTCGATTGAAGCAAGGGGATGAAGACGGCAAGAACATTTTTGACATCATCAGCGAAGGTGATTTTTTAGTCCATCATCCTTATCAGTCGTTCACAACAACAGTGCAGCGATTTATCGAAGATGCAGCAAATGATGATGATGTACTCGCAATTAAGCAAACTCTATATCGCACATCTGGAGATTCACCAATTGTCCATGCTTTGATTCGGGCGGCGGAGAATGGCAAGCAGGTAGCGGTATTAGTGGAGCTAAAAGCTCGATTTGACGAGGCGAATAACATTCTCTGGGCGAAGAAGCTCGAAAATGCGGGAGTGCATGTGGTCTATGGGTTTAAGAATCTCAAAACCCATACTAAGACGGCTCTAGTGGTAAGGCAAGAAGGCGATCGCTTAGTTCGTTATGTTCACATTGGTACTGGCAATTACAACCCAAAAACAGCTAGATTTTATAGCGATCTTGGTATTTTTAGCTGTAATGATAATTTGGGCGCGGATTTGACTGATTTGTTTAACTACCTGACTGGCTATTCGCGTCAGCGTGATTATCGCAAGCTTCTAGTTGCGCCTGTGAACATGCGCGAGAAGTTCCTGAAACTGATCCATCGCGAAATCGAACATCAAAAGCAGGGGTATCCTTCCTACATCATTGCCAAAATGAATTCATTAGTTGATCCTGAGATTATCTCGGCTCTATATGAGGCTTCGCAAGTCGGTGTAAATATCGATCTGATCATTCGTGGTATTTGCTGTATCCGTCCCAAGGTCAAGGGATTAAGCGATCGCATCAGGGTTATCAGCGTGATCGGGCGCTTTCTAGAACATTCACGCATCTTTTACTTTAGTAATGGCGGCGAAGAGCAGGTATATATTGGTAGTGCTGACTGGATGCCCCGAAACCTTGATGCAAGAGTTGAGGTGATTACCCCTGTTGAGGAAGGCTCTCTGATCAAAGAACTTAAGCAGATTCTCGAAATTATCCTAGCTGATAACCGCCAAGCTTGGGATCTTAAAGCAGATGGAACCTACATTCAGAGAGTTCCTAAGGATGGAGAGCCTGAAATGAGTTCACAAAAGCATTTCATGTCGCAAGGGCGACCTGAATTCGCATAATAAGAAAGGCTCCCAAAGGGAGCCTTTCTTATTATGCGAATTCCTTCGGTTTAACACCTAATTTCTGGAACATCTCCGCATCATCTTGCCAGTCTGGATTTGCAGTAGTGAGTAGTTTCTCACTAGAGAAGATAGAATTTGCACCTGCGAGAAAGCAGAGAGCTTGATCGGAAACGCTGAGCCGATCGCGTCCTGCGGAAAGTCGCACAACTGCTTTGGGCATCAGGATTCTCGCGGTTGCGACCATCCGCACTAAAACCAAAGGATCGATCGCATCAAGATCCCCAAATGGAGTTCCTGCAACGGGAGATAATGCATTAATTGGTACTGACTCAGGCTGTGGATTAAGGTTTGCTAATGTATGCAAAAGATCGATGCGATCGCTGTCAGTCTCACCCATGCCGACGATGCCGCCACAACAAACTTGAATACCCGCTTCGGAGACATGCTGAATCGTTTCGAGGCGATCGCGATAGGTACGTGTCGTGATAATTTCGGGATAGAAACTTTCGGAAGTATCGAGGTTATGGTTATAGGCTGTCAAGCCTGCTTTGGCTAAGCGCTGAGCTTGATCTGGGCGCAACATTCCCATCGTTACACAGGCTTCCATTTCCATCCCTGCTACGGCTTCGACCATTTGCAAAACCCGCTCAAACTCCTCCCCATCAGGTGCATTGCGCCACGCAGCTCCCATGCAAAAACGAGTTGCCCCATGCTGTTTTGCCTCTTTTGCTTGGCTAATCACTTCATCTAGTGGCAAAAGGGGATAAGCCTCTACTCCTGTCGGATAGCGAGCACTTTGAGGGCAATATTTACAATCTTCAGGACAACGACCTGATTTGATATTTGATAGAGTGCACATCTGTACAGCATCAGTTTGATGATATTGCCGATGTACTGATTGCGCCTCAAAAACTAGAGACAGCAAGGGCTTATTATAAATTTCGGTGACAGATTCAAGGGAAATCAAAAGAGTATTTATGCTTACGACAGAATGATAGCGATCGCCATTGTACTGTGAAGGAATACCGCTTGAGAGCGCGATCGCAATACTTCTTTAAAAATGAACCCCAAAATTGTTGCAGCGGCTATGCTCGCTGTAACAATTTTTGGGTTCATTTTTAGAGTGCGCCCCTGTTGGGCGCACTCTTGCGTATTTAAACACTTAAAACAGGTTTACAAGCCTCTATTGTCTGTTCATAATAATTTTGCAATTGTCGCGTGGCAGCATCCCACCCCCACTTTTCAGCTTCTAAACGGGCTTCGATGCACATATATTCATTACGATTTTGCAAAAGATTTTGAGTTGCTAAGGTCAAGCCATTGCTGTCATTAGGCTCAAATAAATATCCATTAATGCCATTGGTGACAATGTCAGGAATTCCCCCTGAATTTGCGGCAACAACTGGACAACCAGCCGCCATTGCTTCGAGCAGAACTAAGCCCAGAGTCTCAGTGCGCGATGGGAATAAAAAAGCGTCACTTGAGGCAAAAGCTGCGGCAAGATCATCCCCACGTAAATAGCCCACAAAATTAGTTTTAGTATCCGCAAAAATCTTCTCCAGTTCTTGCCGATAGGGGCCATTTCCCACTAAAGCAAGACGACTATTGGGGATCGCTTCTAGTACTGGCAAAATTTGCTGAATCTCTTTCTCGGCGGAGAGTCTACCAACATACAGGAATAAAACTTCTTCTGGATGCCCTTGGGTGAGGCGCGATCGCATTTCCGCGCTTTTAAATCTCGGATGAAACTGCACGGTATCAACACCGCGCTGCCAAAGATCAAGCCTCTCGACACCATGCGATCGCAATTCATCGATCATCACTGTCGAAGTACAAAGATTCAGTGCTGCTTGATTGTGAGTATTTTTGACCAATTCCCACATCACGCCCTCAAGAAACCCCAATCCGTAATGCTGCAAATACTGGGGTAAATGCGTGTGATAGGAAGCCATAAGCGGGTAATTCATCGATTTGGCATAATATAAACCTGCCATGCCCAAAATAGCAGGATTTACAATATGAATAATATCGGGTTTGAACTCCTCTAGCGCATAGCCAATCGAAGGACGTGGGAGAGCTACTTTTAGTTCTGGATATAGCGGGAAGTCAAAGGCTGATACGCCATAAATCTTTGCGCCACAGTATTCTTTAAGTCCACCATCGGGCGAAAACACCAATACTTGGTTACCGAGCTTGACCAGATATTCGACGGTATATTTGAGGCGAGTAACGATGCCATCAATTTTTGGCAAAAATGTCTCGGTAAATATGGCGATACGCATAGTGATGACTGTACGGAATCGTTGGCTATGGGCTGACAGCATCATACTATGGCAGGTAATCTCCTATACAAGTAAAAAGTCAAATCCTCATAGCTAGGGTAATTGTGTAAAGGAAAGTTTACTTAATGCTGACTTGCGCGATCGCTACCATCATCAACAAGCGATCGCGGATCTGGAATAGTTATTGACTTTCAAATTAGCCGAGGTTGACATTTTCATAAATTTCTTCAAAAGAAATGTCAAATTTCACTGTTTGTAAAGATAATGCTGAATTATCATTTCGATATTCAGATAATATCCATTTACCCTGATTTGTTTTATTGAATTGCATTACATAATATTGGTATTGGCTAATTAAAATATATTCTTTGAACTCAGGAATTGAGCGGTAATAATAAAACTTTTCGCTTTGATCATAATTTTGCGTTGATTTTGATAGAACTTCAACAATCAAAGAGGGATTTGTGATGGTTGTTTTGCTAGTGCCGTAATAATTTGGCTCACCTTCAATCAGCATGACATCAGGATAGGTTGCTTCTGAGTAAGCGGGAATCCAGAGCTTAACATCACCGATAAAGATATTATAGTTTTGTTTTTTGAGGGAAAATTTTAAGTTTGCGGCAAAATTCAAGGCGATTTTGTTATGGTCTGTTGTGCCACCTGTCATGCTAATAATTTCTCCATTTTTATATTCATGTTTAGCAATGGCAAGTTCTTCCATTGCTAAATATTCGTCAAATGTGTAAGTTTGATTGATTAAAGTAACTGTCATATTTTTTCTCCAGTTAAAGAAATATTTACTCAACGCTGAATTGCGCGATCGCTACCATCATCAACAGGCGATCGCATATTCTTATTTCCCCCTATTTGCCATTGTAGCGATTGTAGGGGTTTAGCATTTGCGCCAATATTTTGATACTCCTCACGACAATTTTAAATCGCAAATGCTGAACCCTCTTGGCTATTTACAGATAAATTGTCCCTGCGTTGTGAGGTTGAGGGCAAAGCATTCCTGTATTGTGTGGATCGCAAAATTAATAAATTGTGGCAGGAATGCTTTGCCTCTACATGAATATTGTGTGAATCGCAGTGATTTTACTTAACTCTAACTTGCCCGATCGCTACCTTCATCAACAAGCGATCGCCAATTTAGATTAGTTTCTGTTTACCATTGGCGATCAACTTCATATAAATCAAATTTTTTGTCAATGCTAATAATGGGGACTTCTTCAGCGATCGCTTGGGCGATTAGCAATCTATCAAATGGATCTCGATGATGTAATGGTAATTTTGTCAGAACTATTAAATGCTGAAGATTAACAGGTAAGATTTCGATGTTATTTATGGCTATTTGATGTGGAATAAATTTTTCATAGTCATCGGGTAAGTCCAATTTATTGAGATTAACTTTAATCGAAATTTCCCAGAGACTAGCAATGCTAATCCATAAATCGACATCGGATTCTATTAGCTCGGCTGCACTGTTGCTTAATTCAGTGCTGTCATTGATAAACCAAAGAAAGGTATGTGTGTCAAGGATTATTTTCATGTCATATACTCCTGAAAATCTTCAAGGGGCGCATTAAAATCGGGCGCGATTTTGATTTGTCCTTTGGCACTACCTCTGTGTCTTCTTTTTGGTGTGGAGGATATTTGACTTAGTTTGAGAATTGGTTGATTGTTACGAGTGATAATGATTTCTTCGCCTTGCAAGGCGATTTGCATGAGTTGGGGAAGTTGGGTTTGGGCGTGGGTGATGTCGATTAGTTGCATGGTTTTATTTTGATTTAGGTTTATTTAATGCTAGCTTGTCCGTCCATTAGTGCGATCGCCTTTGGTATTGCTTGCTTCACCTCATAAGCAAACTTATCATTCATCAACTTATACAGAAATACCTTAGTAATGATTTTAAATTCATTCCCATCATTCCCTAACCCATAGGCAGCACAAATCCCCTTGAGGCTATCAATCAACTCTTTAATCTTTTGCCCAAAATCCGTATCGTTAAGTTGATTCATATCCCTGTTAATTACCCGCTTGAAAAATCTGATTAGCCGTCAAATTCAATTCTGGAAAAGTTGGCGATATAACTCGCTCATCTCCTCTAAAAGCAGTTACTTGATACTCCCCCTCAACTAACTCATGCACTAAAATTGTTGGCTGCTTAGGATTGCCAATAAACCGCCGACCGCCAATTCCCAAATAATCCACAGTCCAATATTCAGGAATCCCCATCTCCTCATAATCTTTAACCTTAGTGAAATAATCAACCCGCCAATTAGTACTCACCACCTCGATCGCAATGACAACAGATGCTCCCTGAGTGACTGTAGATTGACTCTCCCACAATTGCTCATTTACTAAATTAGAAGTCTTTAAAATTAAGACATCAGGCAAATAAGCCGATTCAGCCTCAGGTACTTTCACGAAAGCTTGACTAGGCAAAAAGTAAGGAAGATTTGCTTGTCTAACCAGAAAAGCAAGTTCTATGGTTAAAAAGCCCTTCACTTGCTCATGTTTTCCAACAGGTTGTGGCATCTCAACAATTACTCCATCATGAAGTTCATAAAGTCTATTCTCTGGCTTCCATGCGGCAAATTCCGCAAAAGTTACCAATTCAGTCTTAGCTATAGCTTGAACCATTGCTGTCTACCTACCTTGCGAACTAAGTTCTCATATTTCATATTATAGTCAGAGCCTTGAAACTCTTTCTATCAATCACTCCATTACAAAGCCATAATTTCAGACGAGTCATTTCCTATAAGAGAATTTGTAGGGCGGCAGAGCCGCGCTACAAATTCTAATTTTATATTTCGTAATTACTTAAGATTAGTGATTGATTTTATATTAACGTAGCGTTTTTGAGTAATATTCTTAGTCGAGACCTGACAAAAAGTTGACCGACCTATAAATATTAAAAGCCTTGCTATTTTGCGAGGCTTTTAATATTTATAGGTTTGTGTAAAGCGCGATCGCTAAAAATTAGAAATTAGAGATAGCGCTGCCTAGGCTATGTTTGGAAATTTTCAGGTATTCCGTATTAACCCCCGATTCGCGAGTTAACGAGACTTTGCCAGTACGCGCAATTTCGCGAATGCCAAACTTGTTTAACATCTTCAAAATAGCCACCATCTTCCCAGGATCGCCGACCACTTCGATTGTCAAGAAATCATCAGCTACGTCAACAATACGGGCGCGGAAAATCTGAGATATTTCAATAATTTCCGATCGCACATTTGGCGCAGCATTTACCTTAACGAGCATTAGTTCGCGCTCAACACAAGGAATATCGGTAAAGTCAAGAATTGTGATCACATTGATCAGTTTATGCAACTGCTTCGTGATTTGCTCAATCGTGTGATCGTCGCCAGAGACCACCATCGTAATGCGCGTAAATCCATCTTGCTCGGCAGTCCCGACCGCAAGGCTCTCGATATTAAAACCTCGGCGGGCGAACAAGCTAGCAATGCGGGTCAGCACGCCTGCCTCATCTTGGACGACAACGGAGAGAGTATGTTTCATGGTGACAAATTCGGCAAATAAACAGCACAGTAGACTATATTAATGACTTTGGTTACCTTATTGCGATTATCAAGATACATATTGATAACGATTTAGGTGCTTTGCTCTCAAAACTAAGGGGGCTGCTTCACGCCCCTCTTAGGTAATATATTCAAACTTCAAAAATATGACTGCTCAGTTTCATCATGTTCCCGTACTTGCCGAGCCAGCGATCGCAGGTTTAGAGATTATTTCAGGTGGTATATACCTCGATTGCACAGTTGGCGGTGGTGGACATAGCTCGTTAATTTTGCAAGGGGCAGAAAATGTGCGTTTAGTTGCGATCGATCGCGATGAAATGGCGATCGCAGCAGCAACCGAAAAACTTGCCGAATATATAAATCAAGTGACCTTTTGGCGTGGCAACTTTTGTGAATATAAACCTTCGTCAGATTTGAAATTTGATGGCATCCTTGCTGATTTGGGTGTAAGTTCAACACAGTTTGATGTCGCCGAGCGAGGGTTTAGCTTCCGAGAGTCAGGAGATCTTGATATGCGGATGGATAATCGTCAAACTCTGACTGCTGCGGAAATTATCAATCACTATAAAGAAGTTGAACTTGCGGATATGTTTTTTAAACTGGGAGAAGAAAGGCTTTCTCGACGAATTGCTCGTCAAATTGTGGAGAAGCGTCCCTTTAAAACCACATTGGAACTAGCCAATGCCATTTCTGCTTGCGTTCCCGCTAGTTATCGGCATGGCAGAATCCATCCCGCTACGCGAACTTTTCAAGCCCTAAGAATTGCTGTAAATCGTGAATTAGAAAGCCTCGAAAAATGGCTAGCTGTAGCTCCTAATTGGCTAAAAACAGGTGGTAAAATTGCCGTAATTACTTTCCACAGTTTGGAAGATCGCATTGTTAAGCATACATTTCGTGAAGATGAGCGCTTACAGGTTCTCACCAAAAAAGTAATCATAGCTACAGATGAAGAAAATCGTGCAAATCCTAGAGCGCGTTCGGCGAAGTTACGCATTGCTCAGAGGATTTAATCAATTTATACTTGTAAGAATTACGCAGTCAATCTGCTATCAAGACTTGTGTGTACACCCTAGCCCCGCAAGGTGATGAAACAATGAACAAAATTACAATCCTTTGCGTGGATGACGAACACAATGTTCTGAGCACCCTCAGAAATCAATTAATACGTTATTTCCCCGACTATGAGATCGAGGTCGCCGAAAGCGGAGATGAAGCATTAACATTGGTTGAGGAGCTAGTATCTAACGGCATAGAAATCCCCCTAGTGATTTCTGATCAGATTATGCCGAATATGCAAGGAGATGAATTCTTGATTGAACTTCATGCTCGACATCCTAAGATCTTGAAAGTCATGCTGACTGGTCAAGCAAGCGCAGAGGCTATAGCCAATGTGGTCAATCGGGGGGATCTCTATCGCTTTATATCAAAACCTTGGAATGAATTCGATCTCAAATTGACAGTGTCAGAAGCTGTGCGGTGCTACGAACAAGAAAAGAAGATTGTCCAGCAGCAGGTATCTCTACAGCAAGCTAACGACCAACTAGAGTTATTAAATGTTAACTTAGAAAATCTCGTACTGCAAAGAAACAGTCAGGTCTATTCACTACTGAATAACATTCCACATATTGCTTGGTTAAAGGATCGAGATGGGCGATTTCTGGCAGTTAACGATTCATTTGCTCAATCCTGTGGTTATGATTCTTCACAATTAGTTGGACTGACAGATCTAGATGTTTGGGATCAAGAATTAGCTGAATCCTATCGCAGAGATGATTTTGAGGTGATGAGATCTGGCAAACAAAAACGGGTTGAGGAAGAATTAATTACAGCAGATGGAACAATTCAATGGATTGAGACATTTAAAACGCCAGTTTTTAGCGATCGCAATGAATTCATAGGAACGGCTGGAATTGCAATGGATATTAGCGATCGCAAACAGTCAGAACTAACCCTACAGAGTTTGATGGAAGGTACAGCTTCGGTAACTGGTGCAGACTTCTTTTTCTGTTTAGCAGAGAAAATTGCCATTGCTCTAGATGTGTCTCATATCTGTATTAGCAAAAAGGTCGGGGAAAGTCTCGAAACATTAGCAGTCTATGCTGACCAACAATTTCAGCCAAATATAATCTATAAAATTGCGAATACCCCATGCGCAGAAGCAATCCAGCAGGGTAGATATTACTGTCCCAAAAATGTTCAAGCCTGTTTCCCACTGGATGAATTTCTTGTCCAAACCAAAGCTGATAGTTATCTGGGTCTTGCACTCAAAAATGAATTTGGTGAACTGATTGGTGTTCTTAATATTCTCAGTCGTAAGCCCATCGCTAACCCCAAACGCGCTGAGATATTACTAAAAATTTTTGCAGCAAGGGCTGGGGCTGAATTAGAAAGATTACAGACCCTAGAAAACCTACAACAATTGAATTCAACCCTAGAAATGCATGTACAAGAAAGAACTCAAGATTTGCAAGAATCTCGTAACATGCTGCAATTGGTGCTCGATACTATTCCCCAACGTGTTTTTTGGAAAGATCGACAGTCACGTTTTTTAGGTTGTAACCCAGCATTTGCTAAAGACTATCAACTCACTGAGGAGCAAATTATCGGCAAAACTGATTTTGAGATGCCTTGGAGCGCGTGGGCAGACCACTATCGTGCTGATGACGCTAGAGTCATAGAGACTAAAATTCCAAAATTGGGCTATGAACAAATCACTAGCAATTTAAATGGTGAACAGATCTGGATTCTTACTAGCAAGATCCCTTTAACAAATTCTCAAGGAGAGGTGATCGGAGTTCTCGGTTGTTATGAAGATATTAGCGATCGCAAACAAGCTGAAATAGCTTTAGGAGAGATTAACGAACGTTTGCGAGCTACTTTTGATCAAGCTGCTGTTGGGATTTGCCAAAATAGCTTGGATGGGAAATACATGCAAATCAATCAGAGATTATGTGACATTATGGGGTATTCAGAAAAAGAACTCCTAGTTAAATCTTTTACCGAATTAACTCATCCTGATGACCTTGCAAAAGACGATGAAAAAGCTATGCTTTTAGTCAAAGGAGAGCTACAAAGCTTTACGATGGAAAAGCGTTACATCCGCAAAGATGGGCAGATTGTTTGGGCGAATTTGGCAGTCTCGCTTTCGCGAAGCCTGAATGGAGAACCGCAATATTTTATTGGTATTATTCAAGATATTAGCGATCGTAAACGCTCAGAACAACAGCTTCAGTCAGAGAAACTGCGTTTACAATTGGCTCTCGAAGCGATGGAGATGGGAACTTGGGAGTGCAACTTGGATACATGGCTCTGGTCGGCAAAGACCGAAGCCATTTTTGGCTATGAGCCTGGGACGTTTTCTGGCGATTACGAAGCCTTTTTAAAACTAGTTCATCTTGAAGATCGTGAACGAGTGTTTCAATCTCTCAATCATAGCTTTACTACACAGTCACCTTACAATATTGAATATCGCATTAACCGCAATGATGGAGAAATGCGTTGGATAGCAGTAAATGGAAAAGTTGTTAAAACCCATGATGAAAATGGATTAAGAATGGTCGGAGTCGCGCGTGATATTACTGATCGCAAACAAGCTGAAATTGTCTTGAGACAATATAAACGGATGGTGGATATCGCTCCAGCTGGCATGGCGCTAGTTGACCATAACTACATTTATCGCTTGGTAAATCAAACCTATTTAGAGCACAATGAGCGGCAATTGGAAGAGATTGTTAGATTGTCTATGCAAGATATTATGGGTGATGACACATTTAAAAACGTTGTCAAGCCAAGGTTTGATCGATGTCTTGCGGGTGAAACAATTGATTTCGGGGATTGGTTTTATTTTAAGAAGGCGGGTAATCGATTTGTCAGTGCAACCTATTCTCCTTATTTTGAAGTTGATGGCACGATCACAGGTGTGGTGATTAGTAACCGAGATGTGACAGCGCGTCGAGAAGCAGAGATATCGCTGCAAGACAGTGAAGAGCGTTTACGCCTTGCTTTAACGGCAGCCAATCAAGGACTCTATGATCTTAATCCTCAGACTGGGGTAACCGTTGTCAGTCCAGAATATTCCACTATGTTAGGCTACAGCCCTGGGGAGTTACAAGAGACTCGATCTAAGTGGATTGAACGACTCCATCCAGATGATCTGGCAACAGTTACAAAAGTCTATCGAGATTATGTTAATGGGAAGCTTCATCATTACAAGGTAGAGTTTCGTCATCGCACTAAAAATGGTGACTGGAAATGGATTCTCTCTCTTGGCAAAATTGTGGAATGGGACGATAATGGCCAGCCATTACGAATGTTGGGAACACATACTGATATCAGCGATCGCAAGCGAGCTGAACTAGAGCTTGATCGGCTTTTAAAAGAACTATCTCAATTGAATAGCAAGCTAGAGAAAGCTAATCATCAACTCGAAGACTACTCTCAAACTCTTGAGCAGCGAGTAAAAGAACGCACTAATGAACTCAAAAGTGCTCAAGAACGGATTATTGCTCAAGAAAAGCTTGCCTCTTTAGGTACGCTTACTGCGGGCATCGCTCACGAGATGCGTAACCCTCTCAATTTCGTCAAGAACTATGCTGAAGGCTCCATTGAACTGTCGCAAGAACTGCTAGAGACTCTGCGCCCAATTTTTTTGGCTCAAGAACCACAAACTGCATCCTTGATCGAAGCTCTCATCAACGACTTACAGGAGAATGCCGCTACGATCCATCGGCATAGCCTCCGCGCGGCAGAGATCATTGATAGTATGATGCAACATTCCCGTAGCGAACCTGCTCCTATGCAGCCGACAATACTTAATACTTTGCTTGATGAAGCTGTGAAACTTGCCTGTCATAGCAAACGGGTGCAAGATATTAACTTCAATGTTTCTATTCACACCAACTATGATCCAGAATTAGATCTAGTTGACGCAATTTCTAATACCCTAATGAGAGCTTTCATTAATATAATCGATAACGCCTATTATGCGATGCGCTCTAAACAGATTCAGTTAAATGAAGATGATACATTGCGGCCTAACACATACAAACCTAGCCTCACGGTTTCCACTCAACTAGATGGAGAAAAAGTGGCAATCTGCATCCGTGACAATGGCTGTGGTCTTGCCCCTCAGATCCGCTCTAAAGTCCTTGATCCTTTCTTCACAACTAAGCCGCCAGGGGCAGGAACTGGACTTGGACTTTCTCTTACCCATGACATTATCGTTAAGCAACATCAAGGCACATTAGCGATTAATAGCGAACTAAACGAGTTTACTGAGGTTCTAATTACAATTCCCCTTCGCTCACCAAACATCCAGAGTTTTGGTCTGAAGTAATACCGAAACACAAAATGGCGTAGCCATTTTGTGTTTCTAAAACCCTTCTTAGGTTTGCTTTTTAAGTCACAAAAGTATGGCGACACTTTTGTGACTTAGTATAAACCACTAACCGCAGCGATCGCTTCACGAATTACTTCGGAACCTGCTCCAACAACACAAGATTTATCTGTAAGAATTCGTTTCCAGATCCGACTGCCTGCTTGACCATGAAACAATTGAAGCATATGACGAGTGATTTTATGTAACCTCAATCCTTTGGCTGTCCATTGATCAATATATTCAATCATCGCTTCGGCAACTTCAACACGGCTACGAATAGGAGTCTCTTCGCCAAAAAACTCGCGATCGCATATGGCAAATAGATAGGGATTGTCATAGGCAGCACGACCAATCATCACGGCATCGACATATTGCAACTGTTCATGGGCTTGCTCAAGGGTTGTAAATCCACCATTAATTTCAATAAATAAATGCGGAAATTCTTTCTTTAAGCGATGCACATCGGCATAGCGCAAAGGTGGAACTTCGCGATTGTCTTTGGGGCTTAGCCCCTGTAGCCATGCTTTCCTTGCATGAACTGAGAAGCGCTGACAACCTGCTTCTGACAAAATCCGCACAAAGTTTTGCATATCTTCGTAGTGATCTAAATCATCGACTCCGATGCGATGCTTAACTGAAACTGGAATTGTGGCGGCGGCGATCATGGCTTCAATACATTTCGCTACGCGATCAGGGGTTTTCATCAAGCAAGCCCCAAAATGTCCACTCTGAACGCGATCGCTAGGACAGCCCACATTCAAATTAATTTCGTCATAACCCATCGATTCAGCAAGCCTCGCGCATTCGGCTAGGTCTTGAGGATTGTCGCCGCCCACTTGCAACGCGAGGGGATTTTCCATCGGAGAGAAGCCTAACAGATATTCTTTATCGCCATGCTTAATCGCCGCACTGGTGACCATTTCCGTATATAGCAAAGTCCGCCTCGTGATTTGGCGCATGAAATAGCGATAATGGCGATCGGTGCGATCCATCATCGGCGCGATGCTCAGGGGATAGGTTTGGAGGCGATCGCGCACTGCTGGAGTAGCAAGAGACAATTTCGATAGACTAGTCATGGCGGAATCAACTATATAGATGCAGAGCAAGTCACTGCTTCTTTCTAGTATATTTCTTGGCTTTCAAAATATGCGATCGCAGGGTTGCGATCGCATAAATCATTACTTGGTTTCCCTATATAGCTCGTAGAACAGCATACGGGTAACTTTGAATAAAATCCTGATGATCTTCTGTTTTCCAGAAATCTTGCTTTCTTTCAAACCTTTGAGCGTCCAGCCATCGTCATGAACTTCACTTAGTTTCTTCCCTAGCCACGATGTCTCGCGCCTCTCTGGTAGAACTGATGTTAATGTCCATGCATAGAGGCTAGCTCTGGTAATGTCAGACCCTCCAAGGGCTTTGACCTTTTTATCGCCAGATTGTTTTTCGGTATAGCCTAACCCCAGGAACAACTGGAAACTTCTAAGCGATCGGTGTCTTTTCTGGGATGTGGGTATTCCCTGTTTGTTCACGCCTTCATCATATGTGACCCATGGTTTGCCGTCTAGCAGGAAGCGGTCAAACGGGTAGCACTGACACAGCAGCAGCGCTTGGTTGCGAAGTCCGAACCCAAAGTTTTTAAACACTTTTAGGTATGGTGCGAACTCATCGGATTGCATGAGTAAGGCTAGATCGCGCTCTTTCTGATCGAGTTGTTTTTGGAGTTCGCAAATTTTCTTGGCATGTTGTTTGGTGTATTCGCTAATCTCAATCCCGATCGCACGGGCGACGCTTTTAGCGTGTAGTTTCTTGATATAGGCATATTCATATATTCCCGCTACATATCCCCACATAGGCGAAAAGCCTAATTTTGGGGATACGTTTGAGCGCATCTGTGCAATTTCTGGAAACTCCATTGTTAAGCGTTGCCTGCATTGATTAATCAATGAGTTCAGCAGTTTATCGAGCTGCTCGCATTCAAAGAACCAATCGCGCACAAGTGAGACTTTGCCTATCTCAAAGTCCAAATATCGCTTGTCCCCGTGGATATCTACAAAGCGCTCATCAAAGTAGGTTAGAGCTAAGCAAAATGCATCTTCAGGGTCAGTTTTATTCTTAAATCCATAAGCCCCGCGTTGTGCTGCAAGGTCTCCATGACCAATCCAATAGATCGGAATCTTGTGAAAGTCTGCGAGATGTTTCCAGAAATTGCTATACCAAATTCCTGTTGGTTCCATCACCACAGCATCAGGTTTTAGTTCGAGTAATTTCTGAACTCCAATTGAGTCGGCTTGACATTTGATAATGTCTTTTTTGATATTCTGGAAATGCTTAAGCGGCTGTTCGGGATATTCCGACAGCAAACAGGCTGTGACGTTGTTACGACCAACGTCTAGACCGATGATATTCATGTTGTACGAGTGATTATGTGGATATAGACCTAGGAATCACCCAGAAGCGCTTCAGGCTTAATTCTTTCTGTAGGTTGATAGAGAGTCGGTTTATGAAGCAGTGAAGCAGCAAGGCTTTCTTCTATATATAAACCGTCTCTCTATACCGAGTGCTTTGGACACACTCAGCAGACGACGCGGTGATTAATCGCCGCGTCCGTTGCTGAGTCGTCTAGTCCTCCCAAACTGTTGGTGTTTCAGGCATCACGAAGTCAGGAGCATAAATCAAAACATCACTATTCATGAAGTCTTCAACGCTTAGCTCTTCATCATCAGAGTCAATCAGGTCATTAAATTCTTCTGATGTGCAGGTGACTGTCCATCCAAGCTCAAACACTTTGACTAAATCAGGAAACATGATGCGATAGCGATCGCAAAATGCACCAATAAATTTCCGTCCAAACTTTTCTAGATTTTCTGGGATATCAAGGGAGACGATCGCAGCTTGCACCATACCCAAGAGCATATAAGCTTCAAGTACTTCAACTTCAAACAGCAATTTAGTATCGCTTTTCAA